>NZ_BAAACG010000009.1:0-242982 GCF_039521385.1 Clostridium oceanicum
CTACTATCATAGCTCTATTTAAAGAACCTTCTGTTAAATCTTTCATAGCAAATCCTAGGTAAGGTACTCCTGATGGAATATGTCCTTGTGTTGGAGCCCAACCTGGCATTCCATGATCTTTTATAAAGTCATTTAATGCTTTTCTTTCTATGTGTTTTTTCTTAACTCCTAATGCACCTATCATTTTATAGTTAGATTGCGGTACATCTCCAGCTCCTGCTGGTTTTGTTATATCTGGATTTTGCATTTCTGCTGAATATCTATCAATATCAGTTATTTTAAGTCCAGCTTTTTCTATAGGATCTGTTACTAAAGATCCTATTACAGCTTGTGGTGATGCTCCAGTTCCAACAGTGTGTCTACCAACTAAATCTGTTCTAAGAATTGGGTTTACTCCATCATTTTTGCTTATTAATACAGCAAATCCACCTAAACAATCTTCAAGAATTGGCATATCTTTTTTAACATGATCTTTACCATTCATTCCAAGTTTTGCGCTAGCTCCACCACCTACAATAACTACGTTATCGTAAACTCCTGATTTAACTAAAGCTGAAGCTGCAATTAATGAATGTGTAGGTCCTGCACAGAATCCTCTCATATCAGCACCTGTAGCATTGTTGCATCCGCAAACTTCTGCTAAAGATTTAGCAAAGTTTCCGCCACCTCTTTGGTTCATATCTCCACAAGCTTCTTCTGAGCATTCTATAACATAATCTATAGAATTAGCATCTAAGTTATTTTTAGCAATAAGGTTTGCAAGAGCTAATACTCCTGAAGCTTTTACTACTAAGTTTTCAAGCATAGTATGAGCTGTTAGATTAAGATCTACATCATGAGCTCTCTCAACACAACCTACTAATTCTCCATCGTTATATAATCCTTCAGAGTGAGATTCTTCTACAGATTTTTTTATACTTTCAGCATCTACACCTTCACCAATTTTTGAAACCATTTCTTCTGTGATTAATGGGTGTTTTGCTAATTTTTCTTTTACTTTTTCTGCAAAAGTTTTTTCTAGTTTTACTAAATCAAAAACATCACAGATTTCCATTAAACCTAAGAATTCATCTTGTGGCATTATTTCACCAAATTTTCCGTATCTATCTACTTCTTCCATTGGCTTATCAAACCAAGGCATTTTTACTTCTCTTAAATCATCTGGAGTTTTATTTCCTATGTAAACTTGATTAGGCATATATTTTACAACCTCATCAAATTTTCTTAGATGATTAGGTAACTCTTTTAAATAATCTGAGTCTGGATTTACTACCTTTTCTGTTGTTTGAGTAGTACCATTGTGAAGTACCATATCTGGAGTATGAACTAAAATATAGCCTGCTCCTTTTACTACTGGATAATCCATTTTTATCCCTCCGATTTTAATTTATAAGCTATTTTACAAACACAAATACTTTACATATAAAGTTTAAAACTATTCTTTTTAAAATCACACAATTAAAACTTCTAAATAACTAACAATTTAAACTTATATTTGACAAAACAAATAAGTTTAGAATATTATTAGTTATGATACTATAAATTTTAACAAACACTTTAACAAACACTTTAACAAACACTTTAACAAACACTTTAACAAACACTTTTAATTTTAACATCTATAATATATAAATGTTTTAAAATACTACTATATTAAACCTTAATTATATTTTATAGATTTAAACCATTTAATTAAAAATCATATTTGATAAGGCAAATATCAAATATCAACAAAACAAACATTTTAGAATACTACTAAATAAAACTATACTTTATATTAAAGTTAATAATTTAAATAAAATATATTAAACTTACAATATTTTATTTTATAAATGGGTGATATTATATCACCCATTTATAATGAGTTTTTTTAATACTAATCGTTAAATTTACAGAATTCTTCTCTTATATCAGTCATTTCTTCTATGATTTCATCAATATCTAAAACCATTTCCATCATACCTATTTGTTCATCGTATACTTCTTCATCTACTTCTGCTTTAAATTCTGGTTCTACTGCATGATAAGCTCTTAATCCTAAAGCTACATTTGATAAAGGTCCAGCAAATGTTGGATCTCCGTTTGTAACTGTTTCAGCTGCAAGTCCTGATGCTTCACCTTCTGCTGCACCTAAAACTACAACTATATTTTCTGCTCCGTATTTATCAGTTAATGCTTTTACTCTTTTTTGATTTTCCAAATCCATTGCACCAGCGGCAGTTCAGACAAAGCACTCAGTTGATGAAAATACCACTTCTGATTCTGTTTTTTCTAAACATTTTTCTATAGCTGGTCCTGGTATACCGTCTCTGTCTCCAATGATTATTACTTTTCTTCCTTCTCCGAATAAACTCATGTTTATTTCCTCCCTTGATTTATTATGTTAATTTATTTATGGTTAATTTATTATTAGATCCACTTAAACAAATTTTTAGCTTTTATAACTATCCAATGTTTTCAGTTATCATTTTTTCGATGTTTTCTTTTGTAGCATCTTCTTTAACTACTTCTGCTACTTTTTCACCATCTTTATATAAAACTATAGCTGGAAGACCTAAAACTCTTTGAGATATAGCAAGTCTTCTTGCTTTTGTAGTGTTTAATTTGCAGAATTTAACTTTTCCTTCGTATTTTTCTGCAAGTTCTTCTACATCTGGCATTAATGCCTTACATGGAACACAACCATCTCCAAAATAATCAACTACTATGAAACCTTCTGATTCTAGTACTTCTTCTTTAAATGTTTTTTTGTCTAATAATAACATTATTATTACCCCTTTCTAAACTGTATATAAAATTTATTTATAATACTTTGATAATAAACTAACTTATCAAAGCTTTATAACTTAAGTTAAAAACTATTTACTTTCAATGTATTTTTCTGCACAAACAGCTGCTGTAGCTCCATCTCCTGCTGCAGTAACTACTTGTCTTAAAGCTTTTTCTCTTATATCTCCAGCTGCAAATACACCAGGTATATTAGTTTCCATTTTATCATTAGTTAAAATGTATCCTTTTTCATTCATTTCAACTTTACCTTTAAATAGGTTATTTATTGGAACATTACCTATAAATACAAATACTCCAAAAGTTCCATCTTCTTCATCAGCAAAGAATTCATGAGTTTCTCCAGTTTTTCTATTTTCAAATACTGCAGATTCAACTATTCCATCACCTTTTATTTCAGTTATAACAGAATCCCACATGAAATCCATTTTAGGATTTTTAAAGGCTTTTTCTTGAATAGATTTTGCTGCTCTAAGTTCATCTCTTCTGTGAACTATTGTTACTTTTCTTGCAAATTTAGTAAGATATAAAGCTTCTTCTACAGCTGAATCTCCTCCACCTACAACAAATACTTCAAGGTCTTGGAAAAAGTCTGCATCACAAGTAGCACAATAAGATACACCTTTTCCTGTTAATTCTTTTTCTCCAGGACATCCTATGTATCTTGGAGATGCTCCTGTTGCTATAATAACAGCTTTAGCTTTATATTCTTCTTTTTCACCTTTTAAAACTTTGATATCTCCTTCAAGTTCTACTTCTTTTATGATATCTTTTTTTCTTTCAGCTCCAAATTCTTCAACTTGTTCTTCCATTCTAGCAATTAAAGTTTCTCCAGTTGCTTCTCTTACTGATCCTGGATAATTTGCAACTTCGTCTGTAATTACTATCTGTCCACCTGCTTTACCTTTTTCAAGTATTAATGTTTTTAATTTTGCTCTTGATGCATATAATCCTGCTGAAAGTCCTGCTGGACCTGCACCTATAATCACAACGTCATAAATATTATCCATTATTTCTCCCCCTTATGATAAATAAAATTAAATGTTATATTATTGATTTAAAACTTTTTCTCCTACTATTTTTTTCTTTGTTTTTTCCTCTGTAACATTCTCTGTTTTTAAAGCTTTAACTAAGGATATACACCCAAATACTAATATAAATATGAATGGGAATGCTGCTGCTACAGATATAGTTTGTAAGCTTTCAAGTCCTCCACTCACTAAAAGAGATACTGCAAGTGCTGCTTGTATTACCCCCCATAATATTTTCTTTGTATTTGAAGGATTCAAATCACCGTTAGAAGTAAACATAGCAAGAACAAAAGTAGCTGAATTAGCTGATGTAATAAAGAATGTACATAGTAAAACTATAGTTATTACAGATACAAATGTAGCTAAAGGATAATTTTTAACTACTGAGAATAATGCTGTGTCTGAAACTTTTGCTATCTCTCCAAGTGCTGTAATAGATAGTTTTTCTTTTAAATTAATTCCAAGTGTACCAAAAGCTGAGAACCATATAAATGATGCAACTGACGGTGCAACCATAACTCCAAGAACAAATTCTTTTATAGTTCTACCTTTTGATATTCTAGCTATAAATGTTCCAACAAATGGAGCCCAAGCAATCCACCATGCCCAGTAGAAAATTCTCCATTGACTTATCCAAGAATTATTACCAAAAGCCTCTATTTTTAAACTATCTCTAACAAAATCAGCTATGTAAAATCCTAACCCATTTGTTAAAGAATTAAAGATTTTCAAAGTAGGTCCTATTAATATAACTGACATTAATAAAACAAATGCTAAAATTAAGTTTATATCTGAAAGTATTTTTATTCCTTTTTCTATACCAGAAACTGCTGTCCAAATAAATATTATAGTAACTATTACTATTATTATTAATTGAACTAATGTAGTTTTAGGTACATTAAATAAAACATTAAATCCACTATTTATTTGAAGAGTTCCAAGTCCTAAAGATGTAGCAACTCCTGAAACTGTAGCAAATACTGCAATTCCATCAATTACTTTACCTAATGTTCCTTTTGCTCTTTCTTCACCGATAAGTGGAATAAATATGCTACTTATAAGTCCAGCTCTTTTTTTTCTAAATTGAAAATATGCAAGAGCTAATCCAATTATGCTATAACTTGCCCATGGATGAAAACCCCAATGAGTAAAAGAAGTCTTCATTGCAAAGTTAGCAGCTTCTACACTACCTGCTTCTAAACCATTTGGGGGGCTTGTAAAGTGAGAAAGTGGTTCTGCAACGCCCCAAAATACTAGTCCTATACCCATTCCTGCACCAAATAACATTCCAAACCATGAAGATGTTTTGTATTCAGGTTTTGAATCATCTGGTCCAAGCTTTATTTTTCCATATTTACTAAATGCTAAAATCAGTGCAAATACTACGAAGAAAAACATTGCCATAAGATATAACCAGCCAAATTTATCTGTTAAGAATCTATATACTGCATTACTAACATTAGAAAAATTTGTTGGAGCAATTAATCCCCAGAAAACTATAGTAAAAACTACTATTAGGGATCCTATAAAAACTTTATTATCACCTGTCTTCTTTTCTCCCATTAAAACAGCTCCTCATTTTTCCTATAGTGCTAGATCTTAATTTGAAATATTAATTAAAATATATTATAATCTAACACTATAGGTCTTATTATATTTTAAAAGTTCTAATTCTAAATTTTAACATCAAATATAGTTTGATCTTCAACATCAGTTGCTAAAGAGTCTAATGCTACACCTACTCTATGGTATCTAAGTTTCCATTGTTGGGCCTTTGGATCTTTTGGATCACCTAGTGGGTAAGGTATAGATATTGTTGGTACTATTTTGTTTGCTCCAACAGTTTTAGCAACTGGTATTAAGTTACACATTTGAACTACTGGGAATCCTGCTCTTTCTATTTCTTTTACCATCGTTGCACCGCAACGTGTACAAGTTCCTCATGTAGAAGTTAATATAACTCCATCTACCTTAGCTTCTTTTAAATATACTACTATTTCTTTTGCCATTCTAGACGCTTCTGCTTCTGTTGTTCCTGTTCCTACTGTTGAGTAGAAATATTCATGTACTTTTCCTATTTTACCTTCTTTTTCATATGCTCTTAAAGCATCTAAAGGTACTATAACATCTGGGTCTGCATCTGCTGCAGCTGGATCAAATCCTGCATGTATAGTTTTATAAACTCCACCTTCTAAATCATCTAAAGCTGATATATCATATCTTCCCCATCTTGTAGCTGAAGCTGATTGAATTCTATCTGGATTGTCTACTGGAACTATTCCACCTGTTGTTACACAAGCTATATTAGCTTTACTTAAATCTTTTATTGGTGCTGCAATTTCTACTCTATCTAATTTTGGAATTGGAAGTTCTGTTTTAAATTCTTCATCATTTAACTTTTTAATCATCATTTCTACTGCTCTATCTGAAGCAGGTTTTCCTGATTCAAGCCAAACTTGATGTCTTATTCCTCTTACAAAGAAACCTTCTTCTTCTGCTGATAATAATTTTTCACCAGCTAATATTTTATCTCCAAATGCTGCCATAGGTTTTATATCTTTTCTCATTCTTCCAGCATTATTTCCACCTACAAATACATAAGCATCTTTCTTAAACATATCTACGCCAGGATTTTCTACATGCATAGATGTTATAACTGGAACATTGAATTTTTCTTTAACAGCTTTACATATGTTACCACAAGCAACTCCGTATCTACCAGCTTGGAATGCAGGTCCTGCAAAGAATATATCAAATTCCTTATCTTCTAAAAATCCAAGTATTTTTTCTACTGCTTCATCTTTATTAGATCCCATAAAGTTATCTCCACATATTACTGTATGAGTAACTTCAGCATTTTTTAATCTTTTATTAAACTCTGTAGCAGGTCCAACTAAACCTTCTCTTATTTCTGGAGCAAAATCTGCTTTATCTTCTCCACCAATTTGTCCAAAGAATTGATTTAAATATACTATTGCCTTTTTCATCTCTATTGCACCTCCCTAAAATTCTTTCATTGTCTTAGGTGACCATCCTGTTACTTGGTCTCCACAGAACATTGCGTTGTTTTCCATTATTATTGATCCATCTTCTTTAACTGATGATCCTAATATTTCATCATCTGCCCATCCGCCAGATAAACCATCTCTAGCTAAAGATTCAAGTTCTCCTATAACAGTTTCCATTGGAGGAAGTTTTATAAGTTCTGAAACATTTCCACAAGAAACTATTGCATTTGCTTTTTCATCTAATGTAACTAATGGTTGAGATTGTCCATCTCTTCCTGTACATTCGTTTGTAACTCCAACTGTTTTAACTCCAACATCTTCTAATGCTACTATACATTCTATAAAGTCAGCATCTGGATTTCCGTATCCTTCTTCTGCAACTATAGCACCATCTGCTCCAAGAGATTTTGCCATTTGAGCTACAAATATTGCTGAACGTTTCTTTTGTTCTAAAGCAACATTTAAGTTTGACATTATAATTCCTAAGAAATTAATTGTTTTTCCATGTTCTTTGTAAAGTCTTTTTATTGTTTGATTGTTTTGGAAATCATAAGTTGACCATTTTGAAGAACAAGGCATAAAGCTTCCTGAAACTACTGCTCCATCTAAAATTTCATTTGGATTCATAAAAGTTGGTACCATATGATTTGCATCCCAACCATAAACTAAATCATTATATCCCATCTCTTCCATTTGAGATTGTGGTTGCATTACCATAACTACTGAAGGTAAATCTGAAACTTCTTTTGATCTTTTTATTACTGGTTGTAATTCATATTCTTCAACTTCTTCTGGTTTTAAATCTTTTACACATGAAGCAACATATTCTGCAAGTTTATGTCCTGCAAGTCTTAATGCTTTATTTTTCTTTTGTTGTTCACGTTTTTCAAAATCTTCATCTGTATCTGCAACAAGAACTATATTCTTAAGCTTAGAGAAGTATGTATATTTTGCTCCTTCTCCTGACATGTCTATAAGACCGTCTTGGAATCCACCCCAGTGCTTTCCTACTACTAAAACACTACAATCTTTTAAAGCATGAGTTACTCCTTTTCCTGCTGGAGCTACTTTTCCTGTAAATCCTGGGAAAATTGTTTCTCCACCTTCTACTTTAACTCTAGGTTCAATAGCTTCTTTAACAGGAACAAGTCTAACTTTATCTCCTGGTTTTACTATTACTAAATCTGCTTCTGTTATGTGTTCATCTTCTTTAACAAAGTTTAGTGCTTCTTCTTTATTAATTGTTAAAATTCCGTCATTGTAAGACGTAGTTTCTCCAAACTGGATATCCTTTACAAAGAAATTACCAATTTTTAAATTCATATTCTACACCCCTTTTTTTACATATTTTTTAATTATTACTGTAAATAAACAAAATATAACATTTTATTCGTTTACAATTTTCTGACTTGTCTTAATTTTACCACACAAACAATCTTTCTGTAAATACGATTATCATATAATCATGGTTATTTTTGTTATAAAAATAACAAATAGCACTTATCAATTTTACTTATGCATTCCACATATTGTAATTTAAATACATATTAAGGTAAATATATCCCCTTTTTTATTGAATTTATTACATATTAAATATATTTTAGAATTTTATTACATATTTTTTGTTTTTTCTTTAATGCTTTTATTAAAATTTCATGGATTAATTGTTTGATATTTTTTAATCTTTATCCATATATTAGAATAATATTTTTTTAATTTTCTAAAAAATAAAAAAACTATATCAAAACAAATATAAATTCATTTTAATATAGTCCTTTTACAAAAATAAAACTACTATTACTTAGCTCTTTAACCTAAGATTTAATAATTCTCTTTATCTTAATCATTAAATTTACAGAATTCTTCTCTTATGTCTGTCATTTCTTCTACGATTTCATCAACGTCTAAAACCATTTCCATCATACCTATTTGTTCATCGTATACTTCTTCATCTACTTCTTCCTTAAATTCTTTTTCTACTGCATGATAAGCTCTTAATCCTAAAGCTACATTTGATAAAGGTCCAGCAAATGTTGGATCTCCATTTGTAACTGTTTCAGCTGCAAGTCCTGCAGCTTCTCCTTCTGCAGCACCTAAAAGTACTACTATATTTTCTGCTCCATATTTTTCAGTTAATGTTTTTACTCTTTTTTGATTTTCCAAATCCATTGCACCAGCGGCTGTTCACACAAAGCACTCAGTTGATGAAAATACCACTTCTGCTGCAGTTTTTTCTAAACATTTTTCCATAGCCGGTCCTGGTATACCATCTCTATCTCCAATAATTATTACTTTTCTTCCTTCTTTAAATAAACTCATTTCAAATACTCCTTTATATATTAATTTAAAATAATTTAATGTAAATTTAAAGTTATACTACAACTTTTAAATCTTATACAAACTATTTATACTTAAGAACTTACATTGTTATTGCTTTTAACTGTTATATTTTTTTTCGAATCATTTTCTATAGTTTCCTTACCTTCTTGTTGCAAAGCCTTTACAAATGAAATACACCCTAAAATCATTATGAATATAAATGGAAAAGCTGCTGCTACAGAACAAACTTGTAAACTCTTAAGTCCTCCTGTTAATAACAATACTGTAGCAAGAAGAGCTTGTATCACACCCCACAATACTTTTTTACTATTTTTAGGATTTAAATCTCCATTAGAAGTAAACATACTTAAAACAAATGTTGCTGAATTAGCTGATGTGATAAAAAATGTACACAATAAGAATATAGTTATTAAAGATACAAGTACTGCTAATGGGTATTCATTTATAACTTGAAACAATGCAGTCTCTGGTACTTTTGCCATTACTCTTAAAGTATTTAAACTTAACTTGCTACCTAAATTTATTCCTAAAGTTCCAAAAGAAGCAAACCAAATAAAAGATGCTAAAGATGGAGCAAGAATAACTCCGATTATAAATTCTCTTATAGTTCTACCTTTAGATATACGAGCAATAAAAGTACCTACAAATGGTGCCCAAGCAATCCACCATGCCCAATAAAATATAGTCCAATTACTTATCCAAGAATTATCTCCAAAAGCCTCTATATGAAGACTATTTTTCACAAAATCACTTATATACATTCCTAAACCATTTGTTAAAGAATTAAATATTTTTAATGTAGGTCCTATTATTATAACTAAAAGTAATAGAACAAATGCTACATAAAGATTAATATCAGATATTAATTTTATACCTTTTTTTATTCCTGTAACAGCTGTCCAAATAAATATCACAGTTATTATACCTATTATAACCATTTGAACAATTTTATTTTGTGGAATATTAAACAAGTAATTTAGACCACTGTTAATTTGAAGAGTTCCAAGCCCTAAAGAAGTAGCAACTCCTGCAACTGTAGCAAATACTGCAAATATATCAATTATTTTTCCTTTTGTACCACGAGCCCCTTCTTCTCCTATAAGTGGAATAAATATACTACTTATAAGACCTGGTTTTTTCTTTCTAAATTGAAAATAAGCTAATGCCATTCCAAGTATGCTATAGTTAGCCCATGGATGAAATCCCCAATGCTTAAAAGATACCATCATTGCAAAATTAGCAGCTTCAGTTGATCCTGGTTTTAATCCTGGTGGATTTACAAAATGAGAAATCGGTTCAGCTACCCCCCAAAATACTAATCCAATACCCATTCCTGCACCAAATAACATAGCAAACCATGAAGATGTTTTATATTCAGGTTTTGAATCATCTGGTCCCAATCTTATTTTTCCATATTTACTAAAAGCTATAGCCAATCCAAAAAACACAAAGAAAAGCATTGACATTAGATAAAGCCATCCAAACTTATCTGTTAGAAAACTGTATGCTTTATTACCTACATCTGAAAAGTTTTTTGGAGCAATCAATCCCCATAAAACTATAGCAAAAACTATAACTAACGATATATAAAAAACTTTATTGTCCTTCTTCTCTATTTTATTTGCCATCAACACACCCCTTATTGTATATCAGAGCTGCCTTAAAGATAGCTTTATATTGGTATATAAAATTTAATATAAGCATTAATAAATACATATAGTATTTTTCCATTTTAAGACAGCTTCTTTTACATAAACTTTAAATTTTTACATCAAATATAGTTTGATCTTCAATATCTGTTGCTAAAGAATCTATAGCTACACCTACTCTATGGTATCTAAGCTTCCATTGTTCTTCTTTTGAGTCTGATGGATCACCTAGTGGGTAAGGTATAGATATTGTTGGTACTATTTTATTTGCTCCAACAGTTTTAGCAACTGGTATTAAGTTACACATTTGAACTACTGGGAATCCTGCTCTTTCTATTTCTTTTACCATCGTTGCACCGCAACGTGTACAAGTTCCTCATGTAGAAGTTAATATAACTCCATCTACCTTACCTTCTTTTAAACATTCTACTATTTCTTTTGCCATTCTAGAGGCTTCTGCTTCTGTTGTTCCTGTTCCTACTGTTGAATAGAAATATTCATGTACTTTTCCTATTTTGCCTTCTTTTTCATATGCTCTTAAAGCATCTAAAGGTACTATTACATTAGGATCTGCATCTGCTGCAGCTGGATCAAACCCTGCATGTATAGTTTTATAAACTCCACCTTCTAATCTTTCTAATCCTGATACATCATATTTTCCCCATCTTGTAGCTGAAGCTGATTGAATTCTATCTGGATTGTCTACTGGAACTATTCCACCACTTGTTACACAAGCTATATTAGCTTTACTTAAATCTTTTATTGGCGCTGCAATTTCTACTCTATCTAATTTTGGAATTGGAAGTTCTGTGTTAAATTCTTCATCATTTAACTTTTTAATCATCATTTCTACAGCTCTATCTGAAGCAGGTTTTCCTGATTCAAGCCAAACTTGATGTCTTATTCCTCTTACAAAATAGCCTTCTTCTTCTGCTGATAATAATTTTTCACCAGCTAAGATTTTATCTCCAAATTTAGCCATAGGTTTTATATCTTTTCTCATTCTTCCAGCATTGTTTCCACCTACAAATACATAAGCATCTTTTTTAAACATATCTACACCAGGATTTTCTACATGCATAGATGTTATAACTGGAACATTGAATTTTTCTTTAACAGCTTTACATATGTTACCACAAGCAACTCCGTATCTACCAGCTTGGAATGCAGGTCCTGCAAAGAATATATCAAATTCCTTATCTTCTAAAAATCCAAGTATTTTTTCTACTGCTTCATCTTTATTAGATCCCATAAAGTTATCTCCACATATTACTGTATGAGTAACTTCAGCATTTTTTAGTTTTCTGTTAAACTCTGTAGCAGGTCCAACTAAACCTTCTCGTATTTCTGGAGCAAAATCTGCTTTATCTTCTCCACCAATTTGTCCAAAGAATTGATTTAAATATACTATTGCCTTTTTCATCTCTATTGCACCTCCCTAAAATTCTTTCATTGTCTTAGGTGACCATCCTGTTACTTGGTCTCCACAAAACATTGCGTTGTTTTCCATTATTATTGATCCATCTTCTTTAACTGATGATCCTAATATTTCATCATCTGCCCATCCGCCAGATAAACCATCTCTAGCTAAAGATTCAAGCTCTCCTATAACAGTTTCCATTGGAGGAAGTTTTATAAGTTCTGAAACGTTTCCACAAGAAACTATTGCATTTGCTTTTTCATCTAATGTAACTAATGGTTGAGATTGTCCATCTCTTCCTGTACATTCGTTTGTAACTCCAACTGTTTTAACTCCAACATCTTCTAAAGCTACTATACATTCTATAAAGTCAGCATCTGGATTTCCATATCCTTCTTCTGCAACTATAGCACCATCTGCTCCAAAAGATTTTGCCATTTGAGCTACAAATATTGCTGAACGTTTCTTTTGTTCTAAAGCAACATTTAAGTTTGACATTATAACTCCTAAGAAATTAATTGTTTTTCCATGTTCTTTGTAAAGCCTTTTTATTGTTTGATTGTTTTGAAAATCATAAGTTGACCATTTTGAAGAACAAGGCATAAAGCTTCCTGAAACTACTGCTCCATCTAAAATTTCATTTGGATTCATAAAAGTTGGTACCATATGATTTGCATCCCAACCATAAACTAAATCGTTATATCCCATCTCTTCCATTTGAGATTGTGGTTGCATTACCATAACTACTGAAGGTAAATCTGAAACTTCTTTTGATCTTTTTATTACTGGTTGTAATTCATATTCTTCAACTTCTTCTGGTTTTAAATCCTTTACACATAAAGCAACATACTCTGCAAGTTTATGTCCTGCAAGTCTTAATGCTTTATTTTTCTTTTGTTGTTCATGTTTTTCAAAATCTTCATCTGTATCTGCAACAAGGACTATATTTTGTAGCTTAGAAAAGTATGTATATTTTGCACCTTCTCCTGACATGTCTATAAGACCGTCTTGGAATCCACCCCAGTGTTTTCCTACTACTAAAACACTACAATCTTTTAAAGCATGAGTTACTCCTTTTCCTGCTGAAGCTACTTTTCCTGTAAATCCTGGAAATATTGTTTCTCCACCCTCAACTTTCACTCTAGGTTCAATAGCTTCTTTAACAGGAACAAGTCTAACTTTATCTCCTGGTTTTACTATTACTAAATCTGCTTCAGTTATGTGTTCATCTTCTTTAACAAAGCTTAATGCTTCTTCTTTATTAATTGTTAAAATTCCGTCATTGTAAGACGTAGCTTGTCCGAACTGGATATCTTTCACAAAGAAATTTCCAATTTTTAAATTCATATTTTACACCCCTTTTATATTTTTTAACAATTTAATTAAAATTGTTGTGAATATTTTTGAATAATTGTTATTTATTGTGATGTATAACTAAATATTAACATATTATACTCCTAGATGTAAACACGATTAATGGATAATCATGTTTAATTTTGTTATTTAAATAACAAATACTACCTATAAATATAAATAATACCTTTATATTTTCATAATAATTTTATATTTACAATATTATTACTTTGTAATATATTCCTATTAGTTAACAAAATAGTAATTATTAAATACTATAAATTATATCTATAACTAATCTCCTTTACATAAGATAAATTAATAGTTATAATATGTTTGGATTTGAAAATAAATATAGAAACGGTGATTTAAATGGACAAGAAAACTATTCAGAAAAAAAGAATGATGAAATATTTTATATCTGCCACTCAAAAAATCATTGAAAAAGAATCTTTTGATTTAGTTACAATCAGAAAAGTATCAGATTTAGCAGGATTTAATAGTGCAACTCTTTATAACTATTTTAAAAACCTAGATGAACTTGTGTACTTTAGTTCAATAAAATATTTAGAAGATTATGTTCATGAACTACCTAGTTTTATAAAAGATTGTGAAAATACTTATGAAGTATTCATAAATATTTGGCGTTGTTTTTGTATTCATTCATTTGAAAAACCTGAAATATATTTTCATCTATTTTTCGCTACTGATAACGATTCAAATGAACTTATAAAACAATACTTTTCACTTTTCTCTGATGAAATTAGTAAACAATCTAAATATTTACTTCCTATGTTTTTGAGTGAAAATCTGTATGATAGAAATTTATCCCTTCTAAAAGAATGTATAAATGAAGATTTTTTAACATCTTCTTCTATTACAGAATTAAACGAAATGATTGTATTGTTATATGAAAGTATGCTTTACAATATTTTAAATAACAAAGTATCATATTCAGTAGAAGAAGCTACAGATAAGATATTAAAATATATAAAAAATTCTATCCTTTCTTATATAAACGATGAAATGCCTAATGCATTTTATAATTTATAAATTACTTCTAGAGTATATACATAAAAAATATTTAAATAAATAAAAATTAAAAAGATAGGGCTAAACTTTAAATTTAAAGTTTAGCCCTATCTTTTATTAGCCATTCTTTTATCAGTTTATTATTATAAACTTAACCTAATATTTATAATATTGCTTTACTTCATATCCTTTACTCTTTAGTTTAGACCATATAAATTCTACATTCTCTAACTTAACTTTTATAAGGTTCATATCTACTGAAAGTTTTTCTACGTTTATTTTTTTTCTTTTCATAAACTCCTTATAATCTTCACTTTCTTTTGGAATAATTGAAGCTAAACCATTAATCTGTATTCCTCCTAAATTGTCCATACTATGAAAATCATTATAAATAGAAATACTAACTCTAGGATTCATAATTATATTAGCAAATTTTTCTCCACCTTCTGATATAAAAAACATATAATCATCTATATAAGTATACTCTATGGCAGTAGACCTTACATTTTTATCAAATCCTGTACAAAGAGTAGAAGTATTGTGGTCACTTATAAACTCATCTATATATTTTCTAATATCCTCTTTATTTTTTTTAAAATCAAAATCTCTTTTTCTTTTAATCTCTAAACCACAATTAACTATCTCATAAGTATTGGATTTATCAATATTTTCAAATGGCATTCCTGACATATCAGAAAATTTTTTCATAGATAAATAGTCTTCTTTATTTAATTTATCTAATGTAAGTTTTCCTAATATAGTTTTCTTAAAAACTACTGATTCTCCTAATATGTCTAATAGTGGCTTTATATATTGTTTGCTTCTTTCCTTACTTAAACAAGTACAAATAACCGCTATAGGCTTATGAGTAAGCCACTTTTTATTTTCACAAACAAATTTATATATTTTTTCACTAATCTTTTCATAATTTACTGAAGATGCAATAACAAAGAAATCAAAATCTTTATACTCATTTTTAAATTCTTCTACTGTACACATTTTTGAAGGTCCTAATATCATGGAAATTTTTTCTATAGCTTCTTTTGTAAAACCATATCTACTTTCATATAAAAGTAAAGTTCTTTTCATAATTAATCACTCCTATTATATAGTTTTTCTAATTTAAAGTATATTCTTCAAGTCATATATTAATTATAAATCTTTTCTATTATTTTACATATGTTTATAATATGAAAAATAGAGCAATTACTTCTTTTATCCTACTACTTCATATTATATTTGCACTTTAATTAACAAAATCTGATTTATATAAAAAATCGTAACATTATAAATAAAAAATTTAATCTTATATAATTTTAATATTATAAATAAACTATATAAAAATAAGTCCATTAGTACTGGAAGATTTTTTTATATGCTTAACTAATTAGTGATATAATATATAGAGCATTAAATTAAAATTTAAGGAGAATTTATTATGGCAAATAATAATTTTTATACTAAAGGTGAAGAAATAGCAAATGCTATAACTCATGGTATAGGTTCACTTTTGGCTATAGCAGGACTTGTAATTTTAGTTGTTCAATCAGCAAGATATGGAGACCCATGGTATATAACTAGCTACTCTATATTTGGAGCATGTATGATAATACTTTATTTAGAATCAACTTTATATCACAGCCTTCCTGGAAAAACTGTAAAAAAAGTATTTAGAGTTTTTGATCATTGCTCTATTTATCTATTAATAGCAGGAACATATACCCCCTATATACTTACTTCCCTTAGAGACCCCCTTGGTTTTACTATATTTGGTATAGAATGGGGACTTGCTATATTAGGTATTGTAATAAAATCCTTTACTACTGGGAAATTCGAAAAATTATCTACACTTATATATCTTTTAATGGGTTGGCTTATAATACTTCATATAAAAAAACTTTCAATAGTAGTTCCTACTATTTCTATAATATATCTAATAGCAGGTGGACTTAGTTATTCTTTAGGTTGTATTCTTTTTATAAAAGATAATATACCTTATAATCATCCAATATGGCATCTCTTTGTAATTGCAGGAACAACTTTTCACTTTTTTTCACTTTTATATATGATTCCTAAAGTTTAACTAATATATAATAATATACTAATGATCAAAGGAGAGATATAGAAAATGATTAAGAATTATATGGAAGATATAATAGATCATATCTTACCAGATCTTATAAAAGAACATAAAGACATATGTACTTGCGATAGATGCATAGAGGATATAAAAGCTGTAGCTTTAAATAAACTTCCACCTTTATACATCGTTACAGAAAAAGGGTTAGTATATACAAAGCTTAATGAATTAAAATCCCAATTCAAAATCAATGTAATTACAGAACTAGCTCTTGCAATTGAAATAGTATCTCAAAATCCAAATCATTAAAATAAATTATATTATTAATATAAAAAACACATTACAATAAATAATTATAAAAAAATAGTACTAGAAAACTTTCTAGTACTATTTTTATACTTATAACCTATATTAAAAAACTATCTATTTCTTCCTCTAAATTTTCTATTATATTTTTTAGTTTCCTTATCTATATTAAGCATTATAACTTGGAATTTAGTATAATCTTTTCCTAGTAAAATTTCAGCAGCATCTTTTACATCTTCCATAGTATATATATGGAATTCTCCTTTTAGTATAGCTCTTTCTACTTCTTCATTTAATACTAAATTATCTTTATTAGATTTAGGTATTAAAACCCCTTTTCCTTTATATCCTCCTAAAGACTTGCACACATTAAAGAAGCCTTCTATTTTTTCATTTACTCCACCTATTGGCTGAACTTCTCCAAATTGGTTTATAGAACCTGTTACTGCTATATTTTGTTTTATTCCTATCTTAGACAAAGCAGATATTATAGAAATAATTTCTGCGACAGACGCACTATCTCCATCTACTTTTCCATATATTTGTTCAAAACTTATATGAAAATCTACTGGTAAGTTATCATAGGCTCCCACTAAATTATTTATATAACCTTTTAATATATTTATAGCTTTGTCGTGTATACTACCACTTAAATTACTTTCCTTTTGTATATCAATTATATTTCCATGACCCTTATAGCAACAACAAGTTATCCTTATAGGTCTTCCAAATCTATGATATCCTAAATCTATAACAGATAATCCATTTATTTGCCCTACTTTAGTTCCTTCTATACTCATAAATATTGTATTATTTTTATACTCATCTAACACTTCTTTTTCTATTATTTCATCTTTATATATTACTTTTTCAATATCTTCTCTTTGTATTGTATTGCTATCTTTTTGTTTTTTCACTAATCTATCTGCTTCTACCAATATATTATTTAGTTCAAAATCATTGAAATAAATTTTATTTCTATTTTCTGCTTTTCTAGAAAGATATTTTGCTACTTCTAAAATTCCACCTTCAGATATATTACTTAGCTTTTTACTATTACATATAGATTTAATATTATAAAATAATTCACTTTTACAAGAAGGTGTCATATTTATTACAGGATTATATTCTCCTTTTAACTTGAATATTTTCTTAAAGTCTTCATCATAGCTGTATAGTAAATTATAAGTTTCATAATCTCCTATAAGTATAACTTTAGTATTTATTGGTATTGGTTCTGGTTTTAAACCACTTAAAGCTAAAACTTCTAAATATCCTTTATTATAATCAAAATCTACTTTTCCATTAAGAAGTGACTTTTTTAAATAATAATAAGCTAATGGATTTGAAAATAAACTATTTACCCTTAATATTAAACATCCCTCATTAGCTTTTATCATAGAACCTGCTTTTATTAAATTTATATCTGTTACATATACGCCATTTTTATTTTCATACTCTATACTACCAACTAAATTAGCCATGCTAGGGTCATCTTCAAATATAACTAAGGGATTTTTATTTTCACTATTATCAACTAAAACATTAACTTTATACTTATATATTATTTTTGCTATTTCCTCTAAATCTTCTTCATAATTTATTGTATAATTTTCAATCAATTCTTCTTCTATATTTCTACAAACACTATTTAAAAATTCTAAAGCTTCCATGCTATTTTCAAATTCTCTTCTAAAGTCTTCTTTATCTTCTTTCATGTTTTCTAAAAGATATTCTTCTAAAAGTACTTTTATTTTCTCTACTCCCTCTTTTTCTATATCCTTTAACTTCTCTAACACATTTTGTGCTTCTTTTTTAAGTTCTGTAACTTTACTTAATATAGCTTCTTTTTCTTCAACTCCTAAATTATCATAATCATCTTCACTTAAAATTTTGTCTTCTTTTATAGGCATAAATACAAAACCATTATCACTAGATTTTATACTAAATCCTTCTTTTTTAGATAATTTAAGAAGATCATCTATAAGCTCATTTCTTTCCTTTTGCAAATTTTCTATTATAGTTTCTTTATTATTAGATAAATTATTATAAAATTCATATATGTGTTCACTGTAATTATCTTGAATTTTCTCAAGAGTTTTACTAAGAACCTTGCCCATACCTGAATCCAGTTTTATTGAATATGGATATTTTTGATCCTCATTAGTTACATAACAAATATCTTTAGGTGAAGGCTTATAGGATAATTTGTTTTGTATAAATTCTTTTATATTTTCCACTTTATCATTGGAAAAATCATCTACTATATATAAGTTATACCCTGATTTATCTATCTCCAAAGAAGTTTGTATTTTTTCGTAGATGCTTTCATACTTTGGAATAGTTTTTAAAGATCTATCTATATTAACATCACTAAAATCTAAATCATACAATATATCTTTCACATTTAATTCCTTTAGCATTATACTTTTCCTCCTTTCACCGATTACTATAATAA
Source organism: Clostridium oceanicum (assembly GCF_039521385.1). Taxonomy (NCBI): domain Bacteria; kingdom Bacillati; phylum Bacillota; class Clostridia; order Eubacteriales; family Clostridiaceae; genus Clostridium; species Clostridium oceanicum. Next base: position 19,465 of record NZ_BAAACG010000009.1, read on the forward strand.
TATTCATAAATAACCAATTTAGTAACAAAAATAGAACAAAAAACTTGGATATTATTTTAATATTTAAGGTTAAATACTTCTATTTAATTACATAATCTCTTGTTTTTAATAAACTTTATATTTAAAATACATTTATATATAATTTTTAAAATTAACTTACTAATACATATATATAGTACAAAACTAAGTTTTGTTAACGGTTTAACGTATTTATCAAGTTAATTGTATAATTATTTCATAAAATAAAAACACTTGATTACCAAGTGTTTTAGTTTTATGCAAAATAAAAAACTAGCACAAGCTAGTTTAGTATTATATTAATTTATATCTATAATTATGTCATATTTAAAGTAAAACGTCTTTAAATTTTATAAAAAAATAGGTCATTAAAAATGAACAGCCAATTAATAAAAAAGTTATAACTATCCTTTTGACGGCATAGCTTTTACGGTCCACAAAAATCCACTCCTAATATGTTTTAAAATAAATAAAACTCTTGTATTAATTTTAACTTAATAAGCATTTTCAATCAAATTTGATAACACTTAAGTTTTCCTAGAATTCAACACTCTAGTCTATTTATTATCTATAAATCTATGTCTTTAACAATATTTTAACACAATTTGTTAATATTTATTCATAATTATTAAATTCTAATAATAAAATAGTATTTACTATATATTATATTGATAAATTCGTATATAATAAGTAATATAAAATAGTTATTATATTGTATCTATTTTGTTATATATGGGAAAACTATAATTAGATTCTAACTTGTTTAAAAAATTTTAATATTATGTTATAATTAATTATTGTATAATTAATTTCATTATATTATCAACATAAATACATATTAGTAAAGGAGTTATACTTATGGGTTTTAAAGAAAAGCTTGGAAAATACTATACAGATTCTTATTTAAAAAAATATGGTGATAGAATTACCCAAACTCAAGGTAATGTTGTTTCAGTAAAAGTTGAAAAGAAATCTATTCTTTGGGTTTTCCATAAGCTTACTGTAACTTTGTTAGTAAGACCAGAAAGAAGCAGAAATATCGTAAGATGCATTTATAAGAAAAATAAGTGGTTTAAGAAACCTGAATTTATAAATATGTCTCAAGGAAATTTTGTTATTGTTCAAGGACTTAAAGGCAAAAAAGGCAAATCAGCTAGAGAAAGTATAGAAGTAATTAACGTTAGAAACATGACTACTAAAAAAGATCTAGTTCCTATGGAAGGTAAAATTCAAAAAACTAGAAAAGTTCAAAGAATGAAATAAAAAATAGAACTTAGAATTTACTAAGTTCTATTTCTTTATTTATCTAAAATATCAATATGATCTTCCTCTACTTTTGCAAGTGCTTTAAAAACTTTTTTAACAGAGTCTATTTTTATTTCTCTTATATATTTATTATAATAAGCTACAGCATGCTTTTCTCTTTTAGATGCCATATCTAAAAATATTTCATCTTCTTTATATTTAGTATAGTCCATATCTTTAAGTTTAGGAATTTCTTTTATATGTGCTAATCTTTTATGAACATTGGCATGAGAATTTTCTATATTTGCTAAATCACTAAAAATCTTAGATATTTTTTTATCTTTAACTAAAAATGATGCTTTTTTATAAAAATCACCATTAAAAGTCTCTAGTTTCATCGCATGGTCTAGTATTTTTAATGTATTTTCATCTAACTCTTCTTCTTTAGTAGTATATATATAATATTCTTCTTTTAAATACTCTCTTGTAACACCACATATTGGACAAAATTTTATCATATCATTTACATTATAATCTTCAAATGCAAATTTATTAATGTTGTAATTTTTTTCATTTATTTTAGCTCCACATATTGGGCAAAATAGTTCTTCCATATAAACACTCCTCAAAGTACAAGTTTATCAACTATTCATATTATAGTATAACACATTAAATAGAAAAAACATAAATTTTTTCCTTGATTATTTTATTAAATTATAATAAAATTATCCTATAAATTATAAAATTACTATTTAAAGGGGAATCACTAATGAAAACTTGTAAAAAAAAGGGCTTTTTAAACTTAGGTAACGCAATTATAATTTCTATGATTTTAGGTATTTTAGCTGGTATACTCCTAGGCAAAAAAGCCTCTGCACTTGCTCCTCTTGGAGACTTATTCATGCAACTTATCAAAATGGTAGTAATACCACTTATTCTATGTTCTATAGTAACAGGAGCAGCATCTATAGGTAATAGTAAATCTGCTGGTAAAATAGGTGTTTCGACTTTTGTGTACTACTTAGCCACTACAGCTATAGCTGTATGTATCGGTCTTGCTTTTGGAGAAATATTCAAACCTGGTTCTGGAGTACCTGTAGACTCCATCAAATCTATGTTTTCTAATGAATACGCAAACAAAGGATCCATACCTGGCTTTTGGGAAACCGTAAAAGGTTTTATACCAGAAAACCCTATAAAAGCATTAGTAGATGGAAATATTCTTCAAATTATAACTTTTAGTTTATTCTTAGGATTTGGTATATCTTCACTACCAAAGGAGAAAAAAGAATTTGCTGTTAATGTTTTTAGTTATGTAAATGATGCTTTAGTTTATGTAATATTAAAAATAATGTATGTAGCTCCTATAGGAGTTTTTGCACTTATGGCTGACGCTACAGGAACTTTTGGATATGAAATACTAAAGAGCATATTAAAACTTCTTATAGTATACATTGGCGCTTTAGCACTTCATAACTTTGGTGTATATTCTTTATTTATAAAACTTCTATCAAACACACCTTTAAAAAAGTTTTGGAAATCAATATACAAATCTGAAGCATTAGCATTATCAACAGCCTCTTCAATGGCAACTATTCCACTAAATATGGAAATCTGTGAAGAAGAGTTTGGAGCTTCAAAGGAAACTACTTCTTTTGTTCTTCCTCTAGGAGCAACAATAAACATGGATGGAAATGCTATATACTATGCATTAGTATGTTGCTTTTTTGCCCAAATGTTTAATATAGATTTATCCTCCACTCAATATATAGCTATAATATTCACAGCTACTATAGGATCAATAGGTCAAGCTGGAGTACCTGGACCTTCTCTTTTAGTTGTTGCTGTTCTACTAGCTGCAAATATACCAGTAGTTGGATTACCTATACTATTTGGAGTAGATAGATTATTTGATATGTTAAGAACTGCAGTAAATATAACAGGAGATGCTTCTTGTGTATTAGTAGTAGATAATATTGCTAATTCATCAACATCAAAAGAAACTATTTCTAAAGAATCAATTTAACATTATCTAAAAAATATTATAATTAATATATAAGAGGCACAGATATCACTCTCATCTGTGCCTCTTACCTTATTTTTATTAAATTTATCCATATTTTCAATTATAACGCTATCATTACCTTTAATCTACTATAGTATAAATCTTTAATTTTTTATTAATTTATTATATCCTTTATAAAAGGAGGTTTTATATTTATGAGTTTAAAGAAAAAATTATTTTCAATCTTTTCTACTTTTTTTGTTTTATTAATTTTAACATCTACCAATGTATTTGCTAAAGATTCTAGTAACATTACATTTTTCACAAAATATGTAGTGAAAAGTGGGGACTCTCTTTGGAAAATCTCTAAAAGATTCAATTCTTCTATAGCTAACTTATATAGCGCAAATCACCTAAGTAACTATAACTTATATCCTGGACAAGTTATATATGTTCCACCAAACAACATATATATAAATGCAGTTAACATTAAAACTAGCAATTACACAGTACAAAGTAATGATAACATATGGTCTATATCAAAAAAATTCAACACATCTATAGATGCTATAATGAAAAGTAACATGTTAGTTACTAATACATTAATGCCTGGTCAAACTTTAACCATCCCTGTAAATTCAAAATCCACAGTACTTCCTAAAGGAATAACTATATATAAAAATAAAATTAATTACAACTATGGGGATGTGTATACCTGGAAAAATGCAATGAGAGTTTGGACTGTAAATACTACTGGAACATTAAAAGATTTGTATACTGGAATATCATTTAATGTAAAATATTATGGTGGTTCTAATCATTCTGACGTAGTTCCTCTAACATTACAAGACACAAATAAATTGAAGAAAATAGTTCCTAAATGGTCTTGGAGTGCTAAAAGACCTATGATTTTATATTTTAGGAAAAATGGAATGAACTATCAAATGGCTGTTAGTTTTACTGGATTTCCACATTCAACTACTAACATATATAATAACGGAGTAAATGGACATTTTGATTTATATTTTTATAACAGCAAAGGTCATTCCAACCCAAAAACAGATCCTACAGCTCAAAAAAATATTCTTAAAGCTAGTGGAAGATAAAATATAAGTAATATAATATTCTCCCCTTACATAATTATATTAATATTAATAATTTGTAAGGGGCTAGTTTGATTTGAAAAGAAGTAAATTTTTTAACCAATCCTTAATACTTATAATATCTAATCTAACTACAGGTGTATTTGCTTTTATTTTTTCTATAATACTATCAAAAAAACTTGGTGCAGAAGGTATGGGGCTTTATGGTATTATAATGCCTATATATGATTTATTTATTTGCTTAATAAATGGCGGAATGGTAGCGGCTATTTCTAAATCATCTGCAATTTATATAGGTAAAAATGATTACAGTAATCTACATAAAACAATAGAGTCAACTATAACATTTGAAATCATTTGGGCCATAGTCATAGTTTGTCTAGTTTTTATAAATGCTCCTTTTATAAGTTCTAAAATAATAAAAGATGGAAGATCTATTCAGGCCTTAAGAGTAATGTGCCCTGCAATGTTATTTATAGCCTTATCAGCTATTTTGAAAGGATATTTTTACGGTGTATCAAAAGCTAAAACTGCTGCAGTAATCGATATACTAGAAAAGGGATTTAGAATAGTTATATTTATGTGTATTGTAAATTTCCTAAATATATCTTCTGTAAAAAATACAGTAACAGCAGCTTATACTACTTTAACCTTTGGTGAATTAATAAGCTTTATTTTCTTATATTTAGTTTATCTTAAACACAAAAGACATCATCTTTACACTTACAATTATAACAATCGAAAAAGTGAAGATGGTCTTCAACTTTTATTTGATGTTTTAGTAGTTTCCGTACCCTTATGTTTAAATGGATTTTTAACTACAGCTTTATCTACTGTTTCTACTTTAATAACACCTAGAAGGCTTGTAGATATAGGTTTTACTCATAAAACAGCTTTATCTATGATAGGAAGATTTTCTAGCATGGCAATTTCCATACCACTTTTTCCTTTAGTAATTGTAACTTCTATTTGTACTATACTAATTCCAAACTTATCAGAAAACTTAAGTAAAAAAAATTATTTTTTAATGGAACATAGAATAACTAAAGTAATAAAAATATCAATACTTTTAGGTTTATCTTCTTTAATAATTTGTAATACTATCCCATCTGAATTAGGATTTATGTTTTTCAAACGTAAGGATTTAGGAAATTACATAAGATTTTTAAGCTTTATAGTTCCATTTATTTATATTTCAGTATTAAGTTATTGCGTTTTAAATGGAATAGGAAAACAAAAGATTTTACTAAAAAATTCTATAATAACAGCTATCGAAGAAGTTATTTTACTTTATGTTTTAACAGGAATACCTTTTATAAACATATATGGATGTGGTTTAACTATACTAATAACTTGTTTAACATCTATAATTTTAAATTTTAAAGAAATAAAAAAAATTTGTTTTGTAAAAATTATAGATTATGAAAATTTTATATATTTACTTTGTTCTGTTCTTGGCTTTTTTATTTTAAATATAGTTTCAAAATTTATAAACTTTAAATTAGCCTTTATAAATAACATAATAATAATTTTATGTGGATTTTTAATTATGTTTTCTTTAGCAAAAATATTAGGAAAAAAAGAACCTACAAATATTTACTATACTAAATAAAACTAGAAAACATAATAAAAGCAAAAGATAAAATTAAAATAGCTACTATAGGTGTTAAAACTTGCATAAATGACAATATTGCTTCTTTATCCATATTATTTTGGTTATTTAAATCTTCTTGATTTTTCATTTTTCAAACTCCTAACTAATGATATTTTATATTCAATTAAATTTTGATATATTTTAATTTTAAACTAAAACAGTAGAAATTATACAAATTTATGGTAGAATTATAATATTCAAACAATTTCAACTAATGAATAATTTACTATTTTTTTACTATTCAAGTATAACACTAATTATTACTATCTTTCAATATATTTTTTATTATATTAAGAGTTAATTTATACTTTATACATTTTTAAACCTAATATGAATAAATTTATAACACAAATTTTTATAATATTATACTCTAACCTCTGTTACTACAAAATACTAAATATATTTGTAAATTCATTATTACTACTCTTATTTTCGTTTATTTCATTTATATTGTAAGCTAATAACAATTTTATTCATAAAAACTTTATAAATATCTATATCATTAAAAGTTCTAATCAATATTCCACTTATTTTAATGTATCAATTATTGAAAAAAATAAAAAATATGCATTTAAAAATAATTATTTTTAAATGCATATTTTTTATTTATATTTTATCTAATCATTCTTTTCATAAATCCCGGTATAATCTTTACTATTTTAGGTGGAAACTGATTTAAATCCTTTTTCCTTATCCCTCTAGTTAATATAAGAGCCATTCCATAGGCAAATACTCCTAATAAAATTGAAGATACAGTAGATAATACAACAGTTAAATAATGAATATTAGTTAATATAAATATTGAATTAAATAGCTTGTATCCTATAAATACAACTGCTCCCATCAAAAGAGATGAAATTAATGGCTTTATAGATATCTTTATTAAAGATATTTTTACTCTTAATGAATTTCTTATAGTTAAATGGTTTAATATAATAGGAATTAAAAATCCTGTTACACTACCATATATAGCTCCCATTATGTTTATACTAGGAATAGCTATAAGAGTATAATTAACTAATATTTTTGCAACTATTCCTATAACAGAATAAAAAGTAGCTAAATATAATTTACCGATACTTTGAAGTATTGTTGTTTGAATTTGAGATAATGCCATAAGAATAAGAACCACCGCTCCATATTTCATTATGTCAGATCCTTCACCTAAATGTATCATTTTATATATAGGAGAAGAAAGTACTGTAAGACCTATAGCTGAAGGAAGTGTTATTAAAAAGCATAATCTAAAGCTATAATTTATATTACCTTTAGCTTTCTTTTTATTACCACAAGCTATTGCCCCTGATATCGCTGGAAGTATAGCTGCTGCCAGTGAGCTTACTATAGCTATAGGAACATTTATAAGCTGCTGATATTGACCTAACTGGCCATATAATATATTTGCCTCACTATTTGAAAGGCCAGCTACTAATAATCTGGACTTTGTATTCCATAAATCCACTATGTTTCCAGCATAATTCATTCCTACACATAAAGTTATAGGTACTCCATATTGAATTATTTTTCTAGCTAATTGTTTTTTAGTATATCTATGTTCTCTTTTTATTTCACCTTTATGTTTATATGGTCTAATTTTCCCATGTTTGCTGTAATAATATATTAGATATAATGCAGAAATTAGAGCTCCTAAAGATGTTCCTACCGTTGCACCTGCAACCCCTTGTTCCAATCCTTTTCCTATAAAAAAAGCTGCAAATATTAAAGAAAATACTATATTTATAAATTGTTCTACAATTTGAGATATTGCAGTAGGTGTCATATTACCTCTACCTTGAAAATATCCTCTATATGCACAGGATACAGCAGTAAATAACACTGATGGAGCTAAACATAATACAGAAAGATAGGCCCTATTATATTTAACTAAATTAGCTAAAGGCTTAGCAAATACTACTGTAGCTATAGCCATTAAAGTACCTATACCTAAAAGCATAAGCCTTGCTATTTTAAAAGCTTTTAATGCATTTTTATGATTTTCTGTAGCTGTAAATTCGGATATTAGCTTAGATATAGCCACAGGAACACCAGCATTTGTAATTACAAATATAAAGGTATATACCTGATAAGTAGCCATATATATACCATATCCTTCAGGTCCAATTATATGTTTTAAAAATGGTATGTATAAAAGTGATAAAACCTTTCCTAGCATCCCTGCTATAGAAAGTATAGCAAATCCCTTTGCAATTGATTGTTTTTTCATATTCTACTCCCCATCACAATATGTTCATTCTGTTAAGTTAAAAGGATTAAACTAACTCCACTTGAAAATTATAATAACTTCACTAAAGAAAATATTATGCCCTTTTTAAAAAGTAGTTTAATACCTAAATCTATATTAAAATTTAAATACATCTTTTTTAATTTTTTTAAATACTGGAGGTAAACTTTCAGATATTGTTTTATTTTTCATGTAAGATAGTTTTTCTCCACATTCTCTAAATATAAGTTTATAAGCATACAAATATTGATAACTTAATCCATATCTATTATGGAAAAAACTATTTAATTTTTTATCTCCATATTTGGGATCACCAACTATTGGATTACCAATATAGCTTAAGTGAGCTCTTAATTGATGACTTCTTCCTGTTAAAAGCTGTATCTCTATAAATGAAAATGTTCCACATGTTTGTATAGTTTTAACATCCATAGCAATTTTTTTAGAACCCTTAACTTCATTTTCATATATCCTTGATATATTATTATTTTCATTTTTGTGTATATATGCTTCATAAGTTCCATCTTTTAGTTTTCCTTTAACTAAAGCACAATAATATTTATCTATATCTCTATTTCTTATAATTTGATTTAAAGCTTTTAAAGACTCATAGTTTTTACCAAAAATAACCATTCCAGATGTATTTCTATCTAATCTATTACAAGATGCTGGAGTAAATGTAACTTCTTTTTCTGGAGTATAATCACCTTTATCATAAAAATATGAAAGAACATAATCTGTAAGCGTTGGTTCTCCATTTTTCTTATCTGAATGAACTAAAACTCCTGGCCATTTTTCTACTAGAAGCATATTTTCATCTTCATAACTTATTTTTAAATTATTATCTATTCTTTCAAACTTTGCTTTTTTAGCATTTGTACTTATGTATTTTACTTCTACAATATCTTCTTCTTGAAGAAAATATTTTTCTTTAGACTTTTTTCCATTTACTCTTATGTCTTTTTTTCTTATAGCTTTATATATAGTACTTAAAGGTACATCTTCTAGCCATTTTCTTAAAAATTTATCTAATCTTTGTCCTGCCTCATTTGGTCCTATTACTACTTTCATTTTTTTAACACTCCTTACAGAATTCTATGCAAAATTCTAATCAACATTCAAATAATCCCTTTTATCTTTATTACTAACAATTAATTATATATCACTATAATAGTTTAATCAAATAAATATTTAATTAAATAACCATAAAGATAAATAACTATAAAGAAAAGGGGACTGAATAATATTCAGTCCATAATTTCTTATTTATTTAATATATCAAAGGCTGCTTTACAGTGAAGAGCTACTCCAATCTTAAGACAATCTTCATCTACTTTAAACAAACTATTATGCGCAGGATGTATTATACCTTTTTCTTCATTTCTACATCCTAAATAATAAAACACAGAAGGTTTTTCCATTGAAAAGTAAGCAAAACTCTCTACACCCATACTTGGTGCTTTAAGCATTTCTATATTATTTTTTCCTACAATATTTTTTGCAGATTCAACAAATCCTTCTAAAACATTATCATCATTATAAAGGCAAGGATAACTTTCTTCTATATCTATTTCACACTTACCTCTTAAAGATTTAACTATGCCTTCAGTTATCTCTACTAATCTACTTTTAACATATTCTCTGTGCTCAGTTTTCATAACTCTTATTATTCCAGATATCTCTACTTCATCTGGTATTATATTTTGAGCTGTTCCTCCATGTATAGTGCCTATAGTAAGTACTGCTGGGTCTTCTGGTGGAAGTTCTCTACTTACTATTTGTTGAAGAGCTATAACTACATTACTTGCTATAACCACAGGATCAATTGTGCTATTAGGTTTTGCTCCATGACCTCCTGCTCCTTTTATCTTTATAGTAAAAGGATTTGAAGCAGCATTAACTACTCCTTTTCTAAGTCCAACTTTACCTGTTTCTATCCTTTCATCTACATGAAGGCCTATAATCTTATCTACTTTAGGATTATCTAATACTCCTTCTTTTATCATAAGTCTTGCTCCACCTGTAGTTTCTTCTGCCGGTTCAAAAAACAGCTTTATATTTCCTTTAAGCTCATGTTTTATACTATTTAAAATTTTTGCAGTTCCCATTAAAATAGCTGTATGAGCATCGTGACCACAAGCATGCATTCTTCCATCTATTTTAGAACAATACTCGCACTGATTTTTTTCTTGCAAGGGAAGTGCATCCATATCTGCCCTAATCCCTACTGTTTTATTTCCTTCACCTTTTATTAAAGCACATATTCCAGTATCTGCTGTTTCAAAATACTCAATTCCTTCATCTCTTAAAAACTCTTTTACTTTTCCAGAAGTTCTAAAAAGATTGTAATCAAGTTCTGGGTTTTCATGAAAATCTCTTCTAAATCCTATAACTTCCTTTTCTATTTTTGTTGCCATTTCCATAAAATCAATTGAATTTATTTTTTCCATTTTTTATACCCTCCAAATGTGATCTATTCCCATCTTATTTCTATTTTGTCCCCATTTTTTAGGTTATCATAATATTTTGCTTCTTTTCCATTTAACTTCATTACTAAATTTCCTCTAGGAACAGACAAATCAAATTCTACTTTATTAAATATATCTACAAATACATAATTTTCTTTTCCTTCTAGTTCAATTTCTTCCTCATTAACTATAACATATAATTGTTTTTTGTTATCACCTTTGTTTAAGTCATCCTTTTTAGTATCTCTTTCACAATCTACAGCTACTTCTTCTATTGCTTCCTTTGTTTTATGTAAATCAAAATTTTCATCTTCTTTTTTTATTTCAGAGTTATATATATCTTCTTTTTCATTTTGAAGCTCATCATCCATGTTATTATTTTCTATATCTTTTATAACATGATCTTTTTCTTTTTTTATTTTATATATTCTATCTCCCTCTTTTATTATATATTCATCTTCAATGAATTTTGACTTTAAAAAATAAGTATATCCTTTTGTTTCATTTTCATAATATCTTTTAAAATCACCTAAAGTTTTTGGAAATACTATTTCAACTTTATCATTTTCTTGTATTTTAGAATCTATTGAAACTTTATTATTATTTATTATTGCTATAGGCTCTAAATTTTCCATTATATCATTTATGTAAAAACTTACTGAATTTATTTTTTTTATATAATCTTTAATTTTAGGTTCAGCTGTTTTACCATTCTTTGCAAACTCAATTTCTATATTGTCTCCTTCTTTTACGTTACTTTCTACAGTAGACTTTATACCATTTACTTTTATTTCCGCATTAGATGCTAATGTACCAAAGGCTACTCTTTTTATATTATTTAAAACAAACCTAATATTTTTCCCATTTTTACCCATCAAAACTTTAGGATTAATACCAGCCTGAAGTATTGCATCCATAACAGAGTGAGTGTGAGAATTAAATAAACTCACTATATTTCCATTTAGCATAACATCTATAAAATCATTACCTATTCTTCTTATAGAAGTTAAAGCAATACCTAAAACTGTTACTCCTTCACTTCCAAATTTGTTTTCTTCACATTCACAATCTGTAACAGCTTGTCTATCTTTTATTGCTATTCTTCCAAGTGGTAAATTTAATCTTTCACTTATTTTTTCTTTTAAAAGAGGGGTATGTGCTCCTCCTCCTACTAAAAACACTGCATTAGGAGCTTTTTCTCCATTGACCTCTAGCATTTTAAGGGATATTTCTTCAGCTATTTTTGTTACTACCGGTTCTATAATCTTAATTATTTTATCAGATTCAATTTCATTTTCTAATCCTACTACATCTGTATATTTAACAGTATCACTAGATAAACATTCCTTTTTTATTCTTTCAGCTGTATCAAAATCTACTAAATAATTTTGAGCTATTGCCTCTGTAACTTCATCTCCTGCTACAGATACCATTCCAAAAGCACTTATAGAATCTTTACTACATATAGCTATATCAGATGTTCCTGCTCCTATATCCACTAATGCTAAATTTAAAAGTCTTAATTTTTTAGGTATGGCCGCTTCTATAGCTGCTATTGGTTCTAAAGTTAAACTATCTACTATAAGTCCTACTTTTTTCATAACAGAATATAAACTATCTACTACATATCTAGGCAAGAAAGTTGCTATCACATCTACTGCTATACTATCTCCTTTTTGAAGTAATAAATTACTTATAATGTACTCATTTAAATAATAATTTTTTACACTGTATCCAACACAATAAAGTTTACCTTTAGATTTTTGGGATATTTCTTCTTCTGCTTTTTTTACAGCAGTAAGTTCTAAGCTTCTTATAGTATCCTTATCTATTTCTATACTATTATCTACTTCTACTTCAACTTTTGACATATGAGTCTTTAAAAATCTACCTGCTGCTGCTATAGATACTTTTGTAAGCTGTATATTCAATTTATCCTCTAAATTTCTTTTTACCTTTTCTACAGTACTAGAGACTAATGAAACATCATGAATCTGTCCATCTACCATAGCTCTTTCTTCATGTTCTATATAACATTCTTCTAAAACATGAAATTTTTTGTCTCTAATAACACCTACAGTTCCTAAAACAGATCTTGTCCCTATATCTAAGGCAAATATTATATTTTGTAAATTATTTTCTGTATCTTTCATAATATAAACCTCTTTTATAATAATTTAAAAGCTCATATTCCAATTTAAAATTAAGAATATGAGCTTAATAAAATTATATAACATTATATACAAAGATTCAACAAATTACTCTGATACAGTTATAACTCCGTTGTTATCATTTACATAAGGTAACTTTTTAACCAAATTAAAAACATATTCTTCACATGGGTTACCTAACTCACTTATTTCGCTTTTATTTACCTCATTTAAGCATAGCATTTTACACCAAAAATCAACAAAATCGTCTTTTGTTACAATTTCTGTACCCTCATTAGTTTTAACTACAAAACCTGTTTTAAACATTTCTACTATTTCTATATCTTCTAATGTATCACTTTTTATAATATTACATACATCTTCCCACATTTTTTTAAAATGTATCATTTATTTTCCTCCTTAACCCTAATAGAGTAACACATATTATTTTCTTCAAATATAGTATATCACTTTTATGAATCATGTCAATTATATTATGTATTTTAAACTATAAGATTATGCTATATCCTTTTAAATTTAAATTACTTATAAAATTATATACACATATACCATATATATAATATAAAATATGCTTAATACATGGTATATGATATAAGTATTACTTTATTTTATTTATTATTTTTCCTCTTATTAAAGTATCAATATCAAATTGTCTCTCTATGTTATCAGAAAACACTATTGTAATTATATTTTTATTTATATTTTTAATTGTTCCTTTTCCAAAAACTTTATGAAATATTACTTCCTCTTTTGAAAAGCATTCTTCTTTAGATCCAAGTCCTTCAAATTTACATTCCTTTATAAAAGGAGATTCATCTACATTTCTACCCCTTAAAAGCTTAGTTGTACATATACAAAGATTATCTATAGCTCTAGTTATACCTACATAAAAAAGTCTTCTCTCTTCTTCTTTATTTATTTCTCCACTATAAGTTTTATATGGTATATTAGAATCATTACAATTTATTATAAATACATTTTTAAATTCCATTCCTTTTACACCATGTATTGTACTTAAAGTAATACTCTCTTCATTTAAATCTTTTTTATTTATTTCATCTTCCACCGCTTCAACATGAACTAAAAATGTAAGAATACTTGTATATCCTTTAGAAGACTCTTTAAGTTCTTCAACTATTTCCATAAGTTCTCTTTTATCTACTTTTATTTTTTCACTATAACTTTTTATATATTCACTATATTCTAAATTTCTAACAATATAGTTTATTGCATCTTCTACATACATTTTTTTTATTTTCTTTATATCCTTTTGCAATTTTTCTAAGTTCTTTATTTGAAAGGGTTGAATATCTTTTACTTCTTTTAAAATGTCAAAACAATCCTCTTCATATTTATAATTTCTAACTTTTTCAGTATTTAATTTACTTACATATCTAAAAGGCTTGTTTATTATTCTTAAAAAACTTTTTTTATCTTCAGTATCTAAACTTAATTTCATATAAGCTAAAATATCTTTACATATAAAGTGGTTAAAAAAATTATACCCTTTATCTAATATTGTAAAAGGAATAGATTTTTTAAAGAGCAAATCTGTTATACTTCTGCTTTCAATATTAGTTCTATAAAGAATTGCTATATCTTTATAATCATAACCATTTTTTATTATTTCATCTATTTCTTCCGCTATACTTTCAGCTTGACTTCTTTCATTTAAAAAATTTCTTATTTTTATAACTTTGTTTTCTTTATTATATGCTTCTATAACCTTATCATTTCTAACTTTATTATTATTAATTAAATTTTTAGATATATGAACTATATTATTGGCACTTCTATAATTATATTTCAAATAAAGTTTTTTAGATTCTTTAAAATATTCATTGAAATCAACCATACACTCTGGCTTAGATCCCCTAAAAGAATATATGCACTGATCTTCATCTCCAACTGCAAAAACAGAATTATGTTCCCCTAGCATCTGAACTAATCGTATTTGAGTATAATCGCAATCTTGAAACTCATCTACTAAAATATACTTAAATAGTTTTCTATATCCTAAAAGTAACTTTTTATTTTCTCTAAATAATTTTATCATTTTTATCTGCAAGTCATCAAAATCTAAAAGATTCTTTTCATTCTTATGCTCTTCATATGTATAATAACAATTTTTAAATATACTTTTATCTATTTTAGAATCAAAAGATTCTATATCAGCTTCAGTATTTTTTAATAAAGATATATCATTTAATACATCCCTTACTTTATCTTCATTAACATTATCTAAATAAGATGTTAAAACATAATTTATAAGATAATAACTTTCTTTAGTTTGTATAATATTTATTTTCCCATAATATCTACTTAAAATTTTATAAAACAGTCCATGAAAAGTCCCAAAAAAAGGTGTTCTTCTTCCTTTTGTTATTTTCTTATATCTGTTTTTCATATTCATAGCCGCTGCTCTAGTAAAAGTTATAACAACTATATTACTAGGATCAACTTCTAGTTCTTTTATTAAATAGGCTACCCTATTTATTATAACTGTAGTTTTTCCACTTCCTGGTGGAGCTACCACTAGAGTATTTTTCCCTTTTGTTTTAACAACTTTTTTTTGATATTCGTCAAGAAAATCATAATCTACCATAATGAATCTCCTTTATTTTAATTTCTAGTAAGTATCAAATATTACTTTACTAGAATAAAAATAAAATATCAAACCTATAAAAAATTAGGTTTGATATTTTATATAAATACTTAAATAAACTTATTTATAACTTTGAGATAAGTTTTTTAACATTCTTCACCAAAACTTCTCCAGCCTTTATATCAAAAGGTGAAGACAACGCTTCATAATCTCCATGCTTGTACGATTCTTCAGTATATATATACCCTTTCATAGAATTAGTATAAGCAGCTATTATTACATTTTTAAAATTAATAGTTTCTTTTATTTCCAATCCATATTCTACAAATAATTCTGCTGGAATTCCTACGATTAATATAAATCCTAATTGTATCAATTGTATAGGTAAAACTATATCTTCTTTTTCTTCTTTAAAATTCTTTATATTATCAAGAGTTATTTTAGCTCCCTGATATCTTGTAATAGCTATCCTTTTATCAAAAGGTTCACTGTCTTTATTTTCTAGAATCTTTTCTTTTTCTTTCTTTGCTTTATTATATATTTCCAAAGCTTCTTCTTTAGATGGTAATTTTTTTCTAGGAAATTTCTTATCTTCTTTTATACTAGATAAATCTATCCAATTTTTAAACTGTTTTATTCCCTTTATTGCTCTAATGGAATTTTTATATAAAATATTTCCTAGTCTTTCTACCTCTTCAAAGTCTTGACTTCTTCTTGTAAATCTAGTACTTTGATTTCCACAAGCCCCATTTATAAACATAGCTACACACTCACCATCATACTCATTTTCAATAAGAGTTTGAAGTACTCCTGGATAATCTGAAGATATATATAAATTGTCACATCCTAATACAGTAGGATGACAAGCATAGTTAATTAAGGCACATATAGCTCTATCATTATAGTCTACAATTTTAATAACATGTAATAAATTATCTGTAACTGCTTTTTTATCAATTCTATTTGAAGCTACATCATTGCATATACTTTGTCCAAATCCTATTTTTGCAGGAATAAGATTTTCTATAGAAGTCAAAGCATTTTCTGCTATAACATTTATTATATTTTCTTTTAGTTCTTTGTGCTTTTTATCCATTTCGTAATTACCCATATGCCATTTGCATATATCTGGTCCAGAATGAGTATGAGATGCACAGATAAAAATATTTTCTTCAGGTATGTCATGTTTTTTGTTAATTATACTTACCACATTATTAACAATATAGCTATCTATACATAATAAATCATTAGTTATAAGAACAATCTTCTCTTGCCCATTATCTATAGTAACAGCTTTTGTAAATAGATTATCATGTGTCCCTATGTTTTCTTTTTTTCTATTAATATATCCAGACATTTTTATTCCTTCAGGAATATCTAAAACAGACTTTGATGCATTAGCCATCAATTTATCTAACATACAATACTCTCCATTCTAAATTTAATTTGTATATTATTAATTTTAAATTGTGTATAGGTTTAATTATATTTTATATAATTTATAGTTTCGTGTAAATACAGATATGCAACTGTTATCTAATTTTTAAAAACTTATTTTCTATTTAGCACTCTATATAATACATGTTTTTTATATTTTAACTAACTTTACTGTATTTTCCTCACTTTATTATGTCTATTAGTATCAATAGTATATACTAATCTGTTTTTTTCTTTATCAGAAAGTATTATTTTAGCTATACCATCTTCCCATACTATCTTACAATTATGTTTGTTAGGGGTTTGCCCATCATTATAAAGGTAAGTTCTAATTATATTCTGTTTAAATAAAGATGTTTTTTTTCTACAATAAATATTTACTTCTTGAGGTCCAAACAAAAAACCATCTTTATAATCTACTATAACTTCATACTCTTTACTTGGAGATTGAGAAATAAGAAGTTTATTTTGAGAAAAAAACACATAATAAATACAAATTAAAAATAAAGCAAGCATAGAACATAAGATCATAGAACTTACGCTCAATTTTTTGTGTAATTTATTTTTATAATTTTTCATATCTATAGAACACCCACTTAAGAATAATTCTTTTCTATAAATATGCTTAAAAATATAATAATACTACTAACACACAGTATTATTTAACATTTTTAAGCATTGGGTTATATATAATAACATTTTTTTATTATCTAGTACTTATATAACATTGTAGATAAAATCAAATTTGTTTTTAAATTAATCTATATTTATTTAAATTTAAATAACCTCTATAGGATAAAAAAAAAGGCAGCTTTTAGCTGCTAAAAATAAATTAATATATATAAATTGTGTAGTTAGCATATTAATTATTTAACTCTCTTTTAAATCAATTCATAAATTTTAGTAACTGAATTCATTTAAAATTTTCAAGAATAGTTTCTTATATTTAAATACAAATGATTTATATCAATCTATATTTAATATAATTGAATTTTTTCTTGAACTCACATTTTCATTATAACTCTTTTTATATAATTTTGTCTATTGTTGTATTAAAATATAATTGGAAATATATAAAATATCTTTAATATTATAAGTTATATATTAGTAAAATATTATTTATTTTCTATTTTTTATTTATGTTGTAAATATTTTAATCATATTAATAATTTCACTTTATTTATTTACGTAAATAATCTTACCTACATAATAGTTTTTTTGTATAATGTATATTAAATAGATTTAAATAAATAACTAATAAGTATATTAAATAATTTAAATTCAAGTTAATATTTTAACTTAAATACTAAGTATTGTAATAATCTCTCCAAAGTATTACAATATTTATGTAAATTATAATGAATATACATTTACTTAATATCGCATCCCCTTATAAATAAAATAGAGGAGAATTGACTATGAAATTCAAAAAAAATTTTGATGTGAGAAATACTAGAAATCTTACTATGCTTGTAGATTTTTACGAACTTACAATGGGTAATGGATATCTTGAAAGTGGCGTAGGAGATAAAATAACTTATTACGATATGTTCTTTAGGAAGGTACCAGATGGCGGTGGTTATTGCATCATGGCTGGTATACAACAACTTATAGAATATTTATCTAATTTGAGTTTTTCTGATGAAGATATAGAATATTTAAAAAGTAAAAACCAATTTTCAGAAAAATTCTTAGACTATCTAAAAAACTTTAAATTTTCATGTGATGTATGGGCTGTAGAAGAAGGAAATCCTGTTTTCCCTAATGAACCTTTAGTTACAGTAAAAGGGCCTGCAATTCAAGCTCAATTTATAGAAACTATGGTTTTACTTACTATAAACCATCAAACATTAATAGCCACTAAGGCTAATAGAATTTGCAAAGTAGCAGAAGGACGATCTGTTATGGAATTTGGTTCTAGACGTGCACAAGGATATGATGGTGCAATATATGGTTCTAGAGCAGCTGTAATCGGTGGATGTGATTCAACTGCATGTACAATATCAGAAGAAATGTTTGGAATACCTGCTGTAGGAACTATGGCTCATAGTTGGATTCAATTATTTGATAGTGAATATGAATCATTTAAATATTGGGCAGAAGTTTATCCTGATAATTGTGTTTTACTTATAGATACATATAATGTTTTAAAATCAGGACTTCCAAATGCTATAAAAGTTTTTGATGAAGTTTTAAAACCTAAAGGTATAAGACCAAAGGGAATAAGAATCGATAGTGGAGATATTACTTATTTAACTAAAAAATGCAGACAAATTTTAGATAATGCAGGTTATACTGATGCAAAAATAATAGTTTCTAATTCATTAGATGAATTTATAATAAGAGATGTATTAAGTCAAGGAGCTAAAATAGATGGCTTTGGTGTAGGTGAAAGATTAATCACAGCTAAATCTGAACCTGTATTTGGAGGAGTATTTAAACTATCTGCAGCAGAAAGTTCAGATGGTCTAATTATTCCTAAAATAAAAATAAGTGAAAATGAAGAAAAAATAACTAATCCTGGGTTTAAAAAAGTTTATAGAATATATGATAAAGATTCTAATAAAGCTTTAGCAGATCTTATTGCTATGCATGATGAAGAAATTGATGAAAATAAGCCTTTAGAAATATTTGACCCTGTATTTACTTGGAAAAGAAAAAAATTAAAAAATTATTATGCAAAACCTTTATTAACTAAAATATTTGATAAAGGTAATTTAGTATATGAAAGTCCTAGTGTTATGGAAATTAAGAAATTTTCTGAAAAGCAAACAAAAAGATTGTGGGAAGAAGTTTTAAGACTTGAAAACCCTCATAATTATTATGTAGATCTTTCTCCAAAACTTTGGAGAATAAAACAAGAACTCCTTCATAAATATTCTGATATTTATGAATAATAAATAAGATAGGGATCTCCCTATCTTATTTTTATTTATCTTAAAATGGACTTATTATTTTTTTTATTTTATTACTACCAATATTGGTTTGAAGAATTATCATAACTTTTAGTAAAAAAACTAAAATTTTCATTCATTATACTTTCTAATTCTTTATAATTTGAACTATCATCCTCAGTTATTTTTTCTTGTATAGCTTTAAAAGGACATACACCATTATTAAAATCACATTTATATAAAGCACATTCTTTAAAGCATTCCACAGACTCTTCTAAAGTAGATAAAAATGGACAGTCCATAAAAAAATTCCCCTCTCCCAAATATGATTTAATACAATTATACATTAATTATTATTAAAAATAAAACCCTATTTCAAAAATTAATTAAATTTTTATAATATTTAAAAAATAATATACTTTTTATATAAATCATATTTTAAATAAAAATTAACAATATAATAATTTTTATAATTATATTATATCTAATTGGTTATAATAATAACAATTATTTTATTTAGTTTATAAAAGGAGGAACTTATATTGATAACGACTATTTCTCTTTCTTATTTATTTTTAATAATAGCTGTATTAGATTTAATATTTTTTATCTATTTTAAATTAATAGTATCTGCATCTTCAAAAGAAGATGGTAAGAAAAATAAGATAACTGGAAAAATGAAAAACCCAGAAGAATGGCTCAAAAGAAACTCTAAGATGAGTTATGTATGGCTTTTCTGGTCTGTAGTATCTTTATTTTTATTTGTATACCTAAAATTTTTCATAACCCCTAGTCTAGTTTCTATATTTTATATAATAGGATACGCTATTGCTCTTATATTATCTGTTATCATATTTGGAATAAAAAATCCAAATTTTAAAAAACAAAAATAATATTTAAAAAGCTGGTAGTAAATTTTAAAATTTACTACCAGCTTTTTTATTATTTCTTTTTAAAATAAAATCTTATTTTAAAAATGTTTAAATAATTAATATCTATACTTCATCATTCATTATATCAGTAAATTTTTTTATAATTAAAGCAGTAAATCCCCAAATAACATATTTATCATATTTATAAAAATACTGATTTATTTTTCCTTTTTTAAACTTATACTTTTTTCCTCCTCTTATAAGTGAATATGGAAAATCAGAACTTAACCTAGGTATTATTTCTGATTCATAAGATAAAGGTGTTTGTTTTATAAAATGATCCATAGGAACTTCAAAAATATGATCCACTTCATTTTCATTAGGTATTATTTTATCTGTTGTTTTTAATATTCCTACAAAAGGATATATTATAAAGTTATATGGACTTATAAAAAAATCCATCTCCCCTATAATTTCAATATCCTCTTTTTTAACATTAAGCTCTTCTACTGTTTCTCTTATAGCTGCCTCTGAAGTTTTCTCTCCTTTTTCTACTTTTCCCCCTGGAAGACATACATCTCCTGGTTGATGCCTTAAGTTATAGGATCTAACTTCAAATATTATATTAGTTTCATTATTCTTTTGGTGTAACAATATAAGTACTGCACTTTTTTTAAACTCACCTATAGGCTTACTCTTTCTATTTTTAAATATATTATGAACTATATCAATACTTTTGTTTTTAAACATACTTTATCCTCCTATGAAAACTATTTAAATTTATTTCATAATAGACTTATATTTATTTCATTAACATTAAGGAAATAAAATGTTAATAACCTTATTTCAAGTTTGTAAATGAATTTATATAATGATATACTTGTATCTGTAATTATACTACATATAAATAAATGGAGAGATGGCCTATGAAAATTAAACAAAAAACACTCACAATAATCACAGTATTATTTTTATTATTTACTTTTAATTCAAATATATTAGCTGCTTCTTCTAACAATAATGCCCAGCCTAATATATATGGAAAATCTGCTATAACAATAGATGTTAAAACCGGTGAAATAATATATGCTAAAAACGTTGATAAAACCATGTATCCAGCAAGCACAACTAAGCTTTTAACAGCTCTACTTTTTGCTGAAAATAAAAATAAAAATGATGATATAACTTACACAGATTCAGCTAAAAAACAACCAGCTTTTTCACTAAACACTAGCCTTCACGCAATTAAAGTAGGTGAAACAATTAAAGCTTCAGATGTAATGGATGGTCTCCTTTTATATTCTGGAAATGATGTAGCTTACATGATAGCAGATAGTGTTTCTGGAAATTCTAAAAAATTTGAAGATGCAATGAATAAAAAAATACATAGCTTTGGATTAAAAAACACTCATTTTGTAACACCAAATGGATTACATAATAAGGAGCATTACACTACAGCTTATGACTTAAGCGTAATTTCTAGAAAAGCATTTGAAAACCCTTGGGTTTATGAATCTTCTCATAAAAAGAAAAGCTCTGTTACAACCTCTACTGGTACAAAAATGCTTATAGAAAACAGAAATAAACTTTTACAAAAACATGGAGAAGAAGATGCTGCAGCAGGTAAAACTGGTTATACTAGTCAAGCTGGTAGATGTTTAGTCTCTTTATTTAATAGAAACGGTAGAAAAATATTAGGTGTAGTTTTAGGATCTGTATATGATGCAAAAGATTCTTTTGTATTTAACGATATGGAGAAAATAATTGACTGGAGTTATTCTGCTAAAAAAACCTCTTTATATAAAAAGGGATCAAAAATTAATAAAAAAGATATATCTTATAAACCCTTAGGTTTTGGTCCTTCTATAAAATTAACAGTTCCTTTAGAATCTAAAGACGATATTAGTTATTATAAAAATGATGTAAACTCTAAAGAACTAAAAAAATCTATTAATTTAACTTCAGTATCTAGAAGTTCTCTTTTAGGGAAAAAAGAAATAGGAACCTTATCCCTTACTGAAAGAGAATCAAAGAACAACTATAAATTATACTCATCTCTTTCATCTAGTGAATTAAATAAAAAATGTCTGCCAATATATTTAGGGGCAGGAATACTTATTATAATAGTTATTATTTTAATAATACTATTAATGAAATTCATAAGCTTTTTAAAAAGAAGAAGAAGAAGAAAAAGGAATAGATATTGGTAACTTACCATAAATACTAAAAAGATATGGATTAAATAGAATTTTATTCTATTTAATCCATATCTTTTTTTATATTACTATAATTTAAACTAATCATCATTTAAATTCTTATTATTTATTACATTTTTATCTCAAAACTAAATCATCTAATTTACACCTTAAAACTTGCGATAACACAACAATTTTTTCAAAGCTTGGGTTCATTTTATCTCCTCTCTCTAGTTCTTCTAAATAAGATTTAGATATGGATGTATTAAACCTAGGATTTTTTGAAAGTTTTTCAACATCCTTTGATGTATATCCTAATTTCAACCTTATATTTCGGATTTCATTACCATTTAGCATAAAAGAATCCCCCTTAATCAAATGATATAAATATTAAGTTCTTTAATACTATTATACAACCATTTTATAAAATTTTGTAGCTACTATATTTGTATGCAATGTTAAGTTTTTGTATTAGTAACTTAACATTCTAAAATATAATGAAAATTCATAAAATTTGTTATATAATAGTATAATCGTATGTTTTAATATAATATCAATTCTAATAATTGGTAATTATATTATGCAAAAAAATTACTTTCATGGGAGATGGTTTATATGAAATCAATAATCACTGTATTTGGAAAGGACAAGTCTGGTATAACTGCATCTGTAAGTCAAACTCTTGCAAATTCAAATGTAAACATACTAGATATACAGCAAACAATCTTACAAGAATATTTTACTATGATTATGATAGTAGATATTTCTAAATGTACAAAAACATTTAAAGACTTAAGAGAAGAACTTAATAAAACCGGTACTAAAGTAGGTGTATCTGTAAATATACAAAGAGAAGATATATTTAATTCTATGCAAAGCATTTAAATTATATTTAGTTGGGGAACTATGGGGTAAAAATCCTTACAAATTCATAACATGCTAAAAATCAAAAGGAGAGATTTTTATGGACAATCGTAAAATATTAGAAACTATAAAAATGATAGAAAATCAAAATTTAGACATTCGTACTATTACTATGGGAATATCTTTAAGAGACTGCTGCAGTTTCAATGGAAAAAAATCACGAGAAAAAATATATGATAAAATAACAAAGTATTCTGAAAATCTAGTTAAAGTTGCTAGAGATATTGAACTTGAATATGGTATTCCTATAATAAATAAAAGAATATCAGTAACCCCTATATCTTTAATAGCAGAATCTTCTGATGATGACAACTATGTAGAATATGCTAAAACACTAGATAAAGCTGCAAAAGCTGTTGGAGTAGATTTCATTGGCGGATTTTCTGCTTTAGTCCATAAGGGTTACTCTAAAGGTGATATAAAATTAATTAATTCTATCCCTGAAGCATTAAGTATTACAGATAAAGTTTGCTCTTCTGTAAATATAGGTACTAGTAAATCTGGAATAAACATGGATGCTGTAAAACAAATGGGAGAAATAATAAAATCTACAGCTTATCTTACAAAGGATTCAAATAGTATTGGTTGTGCTAAATTAGTAATTTTTGCAAATGCAGTTGAAGATAATCCTTTCATGGCTGGAGCTTTTCATGGTGTAGGTGAAAGCGAATGTATAATAAATGTTGGTGTAAGCGGTCCTGGAACTGTTAAATGTGCTCTTGAATCTGTTAAAGGTCAAAGCTTTGATGCAGTTTCTGAAACTATAAAGAAAACTGCTTTTAAAATAACTAGAATGGGACAACTAGTAGCTAGAGAAGCTTCTAAAAGACTTAATGTTCCTTTTGGTATAATAGATTTGTCTCTTGCTCCAACCATTGCAGCTCAAGATAGCGTAGCTCATATACTTGAAGAAATCGGTGTAGAAAGTTGTGGTGCTCCCGGTACTACTGCAGCTCTTGCCCTTTTAAATGACGCTGTAAAAAAAGGTGGTATAATGGCCGCTTCTTCTGTTGGAGGATTAAGTGGAGCTTTTATTCCTGTAAGTGAAGATTCTGGAATGATAAATGCTGTTTTAAATAATTCAATAAACATAGAAAAATTAGAAGCTATGACCTGTGTTTGTTCTGTAGGACTTGATATGATAGCAATACCTGGGGATACTCCAGCAGAAACTCTCTCAGGCATTATAGCTGATGAAGCAGCTATTGGAGTTATAAACAATAAAACTACTGCTGTAAGGCTTATACCTGTACATGGTAAAACTATAGGAGACACCGTTGAATTCGGTGGACTTTTAGGTAGCGCACCAGTAATGAAAGTAAGTCAGTTTAGCAGTAAAGATTTTGTTAATAGAGGTGGTCATATTCCTGCTCCTATTCATAGTTTTAAAAACTAAATCTTACTAACTAAATTAGTACATTATAAATAAAATATGCTTATAAAAAAGTGGTATTAATGAGTTACACTAATACCACTTTTCTTTTATATTCTACTTAAAACTACCACTTATTAAATAGTATCTATAGCTTTCTTAATTCTTTTTAAAGCCTTTTCTAGTATACTTCTTTGACAAGCTATGTTTATTCTTTCAAAGCCTTCTCCTTCTTTTCCAAATATATATCCCTCATCAAAAGCTACTCCTGCTTTTTCAAGCATAAATACTTTTAATTCACTCTTTGTCATACCTAATTCTCTACAGTCTATCCAAATAAGATATGTACCCTCTGGTTCTATAACTTTAAGTTTAGGTATATTTGTTTTTACATATTGCTTTAAAAATTCTTTGTTACCTTCTAAATAGTCTATAAGCTGTGAAACCCATTCTTCTCCCTTTCTATAAGCTGTTTCACATGCAATATATCCAAATAAATTGAGCCTGTTTATCCCGGTATTTTCCATAGTCAAATTATAAGCAGTTCTCAATTTTTCATTTGGAATTATTATATTAGATGTTTGAAGACCTGCTAAATTAAAAGTTTTGCTAGGAGCTGTGCATGTTATAGAAATATCAGCAAATTCTTTACATATTGACGCAAATGGTATATGCTTATATTCCTTATATATTAAATCTGAATGAATTTCATCTGATATAACTAATACATTATGTTTTAAACACAGCTTGCCCAGCTTTTCAAGTTCCTGTTTTTGCCACACTCTTCCAACAGGGTTATGTGGACTACATAGTACCATAATCTTAACTCTAGAATCTTTAAGTTTTTTATCTAAATCTTCAAAATCCATTGAATATTTTACACCATTAAACTTTAATGGATTATTAACTATATGACATCCGTTGTTTTCTATAGCTTTAAAAAATGGATAATAAACTGGTCTTTGAACTACTACTTTATCACCTGGCCTTGAAAAAGTTCTTATAATTGTATTTACAGCTGTTACTACTCCAGGGCTTTCAGTTAACCATTCTTTCTTTATTATAAATCCATGCCTTTTTTTCATCCATTCTATAACAGCTTCATGATAAGATTCTGTGTTTTTAGAATATCCATAAATCCCATGACTACATCTATTAATTAAAGCCTCTTTAACTTCTGGAACAGTTTCAAAATCCATATCAGCTATCCACATAGGTATAACATCTTCATAGCCTAATAGTTCTTTATTGAAATTCCATTTAACAGAAAAAGTATTATCTCTGTTTACTAATTTGTTAAAGTTATACTTCATGTAACCCCTCCCATTTTTTACATAATATATCATATTAACTTTTTTAATTATAATACCAATTTTTTACACGGTCATATTAACATAATATATTATATTATTTCATTAGTAAATATTATAACATAGTTAATTTTTTTAAATTATTCATCTATGTGCATAAATATATAATACATTTTTTAATATATTATATATTTATGTAAATAATATATTTGAGTCTTTTAAAAAAAAACTATACTAATTGCCGGTTTTTTAGTATAATAAGTATTAAATTTAGTTTCTATAAGTATTTTAATACAATACAACATTTAATTATATATTTGTAATATATTGGAATGTATATTTTTAAGTTTTAAATTATAAGGATGTGATAAATTGGAAAGCTTAGATAAATTATATACTCTAAAGGGTATATTAAAAGACAATAATAATGATGGTCTTTCTGACGATTTAAGAGGAAAAATCATAATAGATAAAAATTCCAGTATAACTGAAAAAAAAGTAGCAATAAACTTATGTGGTAGACTTTCTTTTGAAAGCACAGCATTAAATCTACCTATTGTAGAATTTAACGATAATGTACCTAATTGTGAAAATCTTAACATAATAATAGAACCAATAAAAAATCCAGGAGATTGTTCAAAAAAATACAAATCTAGTATTGATTTTAAAAAGGGAAAAGATGTAATTATAAAATCCTCTTCATCTACGTCCCTTGAAAACATAGGTCAATACCTTTATTCCAGATTTCCTTATATATGGGAAGTAAATCCTAACACTCCAAAATTAGATAACATTAAGGATGTTTTGTTTAATAACTTAGATACAGATAAAATAACAATATCTGAAATAATATTAGATGAAAGATATATTGGAATTGATAACTTAATAATAAATATAAAATGTAATGATATTATGCTTTTAGAAAAAGATATAAAAAATAATATAAATAAATTAAAATGGACTTTTATAAAAAAATTAACTTTTATAATGAATGATGGATCACTAACTAAAGAATTATTAATTGAAAATGAACAATTTTCAACTAATATCTCAAAAATTACAAATTGTACCTCTACTTTAAATACTAATAAATTTGCTTGTGAAAATATGGATTTATCTAATATCTTTTCTACAAATGGAATATTAATTGATACTAATAATGATTTTCTTCCAGATACTATAAACGGAAAGATAGTTATAAAAGACAACGCTAACGATTATGAACTTATGGCTGCCTGTAATGTAGCATCAAGACTGGGTCTAGAAACCTTAGGTATTGAATTTCCTATAGTTTATACAGAAAAAGAAGCGAAAAACTATTCTTTTAACAAAATCTTAATTGGAAATGAATTTAAAACTAATAGCTTTTTAGAAGAAACTAATAGCTCCTTTATTAAAATTATTAAAGAAAATGATACTACATCAATATTATTAAAAGGGGAAAATGAAGATTTAATAAAGTGTTCTGAAATATTTTCTAAAAATATACCTTACATAGATAAAAACAAAAAAATAACTTTAAATAATCTTAAAGACAAAATATCCTCTTCAATAAAATTAGAAAATTTAGAAGGTCAATTATCTTATCTTTTAGATTCATTAAACAAAAAGGATTTTTCTAATAGTTCAATAGACTGCTATTTAGAAAAAAATAAAGACAATTTAGATTCTAATAAAATATTAGACTTATTTAAATCTACATATAATTTAACAAATTTCAATTTACTAGAATATGCAAAAAAAGAAACAATATTAGAAAAAGAATTTGATATTCCCTGGGAAGTAGATGAGTTTCAATCTATATTAGAAAAAAAATTATATAAAAACATAAATCCTGGTGATACTGTATCTATTTTAGGAATTTTAAGTGAAGAAAAATCAGTAAGAGATATTTGCAAAAATAGTATAACTCAAAAATTAAATATTAAGAAAGCAACCATTGAAAGATGTGATATATACTGCTCCTATAAACAAGGATTAAGTTTCATTATGGAAGATATTGTTCCTAAGCTAAAGGATAATACTCTTATAAAAAAAATTGATACAGTAACTATTAAAGTTAAGCCTTTCCTTCCAAAAGGAAAAACTGAATGGGATGAAGAAGATGGAGTTATTCCTAATCTTACAGCTCCAGTAAAAGATGATAAAGGTAAATGGTTTGACTTACCTATAAGGTTTTTACAAGAACTGTATCCTATAGATGATTTAATCTCTAATGAAATTAATATTCCTCGTGATAACATAGTTTTTGAATTTATGGAAAATAATAATACTAATAACACTTATGAAGTAGAAGTAAAAGATTCTTCTTCTAATATGTTATTAAAAGATAGTTTTGAAGTAAAATATTCTGAAAGACCTTATTTAGACGAATATCCTTCTATAGGAAAAGTTCATCCTTCTACAGGATTCATAAAAGTTTTAGTAAATGGAAAATGTATAATAGATGAACCTATAAAAACTGATTTAGAAAGGATATGGGATATATATCAAAAGGATATATTACCTGATTGTAAAAACTATATTTTAGAAAAAACTAATAATAATCCTACTAAAGAAAAGCAACCATTTTTTAATCAACTTAAGTTAGACATAAATGTAAGTGAACCTGATTATCCTTTAGATGTAAGAAAAGATATGATTTCTTCTCTAGATGCTTTACATGAAGATTTGTATTTCGTAGGGTTAGATTTTTTCAAAACCTTTGGAATGAAAACAGTTAACGAGAAATTAGATGAACCTGGATTAATTTTACCTTGTATAAACAAAGTAAATAATTCTAAACCTTACATGAAAGTTTCTTTATACAATGAAAAATTTAAAACTCCAACTATATTTATAAATGGTAAGAAAGACTTTTGTTATAAGAAACCATCTTTTTCTTTAAATATAAATGAAATTTCCTTTAAAGATTCTAAAATAGACAAAATATACTTTGATGTAAAAACAGATTGTGATTACAAAACAATATCATCTACTATCAAAGGTTACTCTAAACTATTCAATTTATTAAACATAAAAGATACTTTCGAATATAATTTTAATTTTAATGAATTAATCTTTAGAGTATATGAAGAAAATATTTTAAAAGATACTATAAAACTACAAGATGAAAAGAATAATAAAAATGATCTTTCATTACAGCCTGTATCTATAGAAGACATAAAAATGCCAGATGATGAAGTTATAGGTTATGAAGATTACATAGAGATAATAAACAAATTAAAAAGAGTACCTGAATTAAATGTATGGAAGGTTTCTGATTCTTATCAAGGTAGAGACATATATGCTATAGATTTAGTACACTCATGTAAAAGTAATGTTATATCTACAAATAAACTTATAAACTATAAGCCTGTATTTATGATAAATAACAGACATCATGCAAATGAAATATCTAGTACTAATTCTGCATTTATGCTTATTAAAAATATGTTATTAGATAAAAATTTAAATAACTACCTAAAAAATATAAATTTAACTATTATTCCTTTTGAAAATGTAGACGGTGGTTATATTCATCATAAACTTCAAAAGGATAATCCTGAATGGAAACTTCACATAGCTAGATTTAATTCAGTAGGAAAAGAATTTTACTATGATTATTTCCAAGATAGTAAGTATCCTGAAAGTACAGCAGTACCAAAGGTTTGGAGAAAATGGCTTCCTGACTTTGTAGCAGATAACCATGGTGTACCATCTCATGAATGGGATCAACAATTTTCAGGTTATGTATCTCCTTGGTTTAAAGGCTTTTGGCTTCCTCGAGCATTATTTTATGGATATTTTTGGTACGTAGATTCTGAAAAGTATCCTAAACATAAATCTTTAAATGAATCTTTACAAGACAAAGTAGCCACTTGGATAAATAATGATGAAGAAATTTCAAAATGGAATGAAGATTGGAAAGATAGATTTGAAAAATATGCTCATAAATGGATGCCAAAATTATTCCCAGCTAATTACTATAAGAATCTAATTTTTTATTGGCTTCCTTATAAACCAGATAAAGATTCAAGACATGTTTCTCATAGATACCCTTGGATTACAGCAGTAGATTGGACTACTGAGGTTTCTGATGAAACAGCTCAGGGAGATTACTTAAAATTATGTACAAAAACACACTATATATCAGATGTAGCAACTATAGATATGCTTTCAAAAGCAAATTTTGATATAGAAGATCTATCAAAAGAAGAAAGCACTAAAATAACATTAAAAAAACTAAGAAAACGTCCTTTAAAATTAAAATAAATAGAAAAACTATTTACTTATTTTTCTATTTTATATATCAAATTTTATATACAATAAACAAAGGAGATGAAAAAAATGATTAGATTAATTGGTGTTTTAATTATCATTGTAGGTTTTGCATTAGGTTTAGATGCAATAGGCATCGTAATGGGTGCAGGACTTGTTACCGGTTTAGTTGGTGGCATGAGTATAAATGATATTTTAACTACTTTAGGAGGTACTTTTGTAGCTAGTAGATACATAGCTTTATTTCTAATTACACTTCCTGTAATAGCAGTTTTAGAAAGAAATGGATTAAAACAATCTGCTGCTAACTTTATAGCTAAAATAAAAAATGCTACTCCAGGAAAAGTAATTATAAGTTATGGATTTGTAAGAATAATTCTTGCTGCTTTCAATGTTTCTGTTGGTGGTGTTGCAGGTTTTGTAAGACCAATTGTTTATCCTATGGCTACAGGTTCTATAGAAAATGAAGGTCACAAATTAGATGAAAAAGATGCAGATGAAATCAAGGGCTTAGCTTCCTCTTCTGAAAATGTAACTTGGTTCTTTGGTCAAGTACTTTTCATAGCTGGTGCCGGTATACTTTTAGTTAAAAGTACATTAGAACCATTAGGATATTCTATAGATCCTCTTCAAGCTGTTAAAGCAGAAATTCCTGTAGCAATAAGTGCTCTTGTTCTGTCTTCCCTATACACATATTTTAAAGATAGAAAAATGATGAAAAAATACACGAAAGTTTCTAAAAAATAGAGGAGGTACTATAGATGAAAGCTAATATATTAGAATTTATGTATATAATATGTGGTTTAATCTGCATATATATTGGATTTGTAAGTTTAAATGATAAAAAACATAAAGCTAAAATTGGAACAGCAATATTTTGGATTGGATTAGGTGTATTAATGGCTTTTGGTAAATGGATTCCTAGTTTATACGCTGGAATTATCATAGTTATTACTACTCTTCCTGCAATGTTTGGAAAAGTTAAAGTTGGGACTAATAAGACTACTAGCATTGAACATAGAAAAGCTATGGCAAACAAATTAGGTTTCTTTATATTTATACCTGCTTTTACAATAGGTATTACAGCTTTATTATTTGCTGTAATAGCACCAAAACTTGGTGCTTTAGTAGGTCTTGGTGTTGGTACTTTAATTTCTGCAATAATAATATTATTAATGTCTAAAGATAAACCTACAGTAGTTCTATCAGAAGGTAAAAGACTTCTTGAAGCAGTAGGACCACTTTCTATACTACCTATACTATTAGCCTCTTTAGGTAAAATATTTACAGAAGCTGGTGTTGGTGAAGTAATAGCTTCTGGTGTTAGTAAAATTATACCTCAAGGAAATATAACTGTTGCAATTATTGTGTATTGTGTTTCTATGGCATTATTTACAATGATTATGGGAAATGCTTTTGCAGCTTTCTCTGTTATAACTGTTGGTATAGGAATTCCTTTTATACTAAAATTTGGATTAAATCCTAATATAGTTGGTATACTAGGATTAACTAGTGGTTATTGCGGTACTCTTTTAACTCCAATGGCTGCTAACTTTAATATAGTTCCTGTAGCGGTTCTTGAGATGAATGATAAATATGGAGTTATTAAAAAGCAAGCATTAATAGCATTTTGTATGCTTATTATACAAATATTATTAATAAACTTCTTAGCATAGTAATTTTAAAAATTAAAATTTATTTTCTTATATAAAAAATAACCTAGTTAAGTTTAAAAATATAAAATTACTTAGCTAGGTTATTTTTATAAGTAATTAAATGTTTACTTTTTTATTATTTCTAGTTCAGTAGATTAATAACTATTTCATTAAAATTATTACCATCTTGCATTATGCTCTTCTGCTATACCTTTAATATTTTCTATTAGTATTTTTTCTTCTTTTTTATTTCTTATATACCCAGAAAATTCCCCTATGATTTGATGTACTTTAGAGCCTAATATTAAAAACTTAGTCTTAGAAATCCTATCGTATAAAGGATGAAATTGCAGATTAACTTTATCAGAAATCTCTGTTCTTATATTCCATGTACCCATTAAATTATTAAAATCATAATCATATATAATATTTTCATTTAACTTAATTATTTTATTATTGATTGAAATAGCATTTTCTGTAATTCCAGTTCCATCTGTCCATTTTCCTCCTAAATTTATGCCTATCAAATTATCCTTTTGAATTCCAGAAAAGGTTGCCCAATTCCACATAATTTTAAAAGGCCAAACCCCTCTACCAAAATCAAGGCCTGCAAAACTATTTTCTTTATAAAACTTATAACTTTTTTCATCTAACCTTACTTCTCCATCTACAGGAATACAATTTTGCTTAGATGTAAACTGAAATCTATTTTCATTCCAAGGAATAACTACATTTAAAGTTTCATAATCTTTTGAGTATATAACATTAAAATATGCTGTGAGTTTCTTTCTCATAAAATTATTATAATTAACTATTATCTTCATAATATTATTTTCTTTTTCCCATTTAAAAAAAATGTTTGTTTTTCTATTAGAAAATTCCATATTATCAAAAACATTTTTGCTCATATTACATCCTAGAGCAAATGGAATAACTTGAGTATCTTCTGTAAATTCTCCATCAGTAAAATCATATAAATAAGTAAATACCATACCTATATAATCTACATTTACTATTGTTACAGAAAATAAGCATTCATCATTTACCATATACCAATAATTCCATTTTTTTTTCCTAAGTAAGTGTTTACTTATATTACAATCTATTATAGGTTTCTTAGCCCATCCTATACTTTCATTAGATAAATATCCCTTCTCGTCACATAAACATTTATATTCTTTTATCTCTTTTTCATCAAAATATTTTTTATTTATTGACATATATACCCCATTAAATAAACATTATTATATTAAACTTTATGTTATAAAATTTAATTTTAGTATTTATTTACAGCATCCTATATTTTATTAACAAAATTGTAACTTAAATCCCTAAAATAAAATCATTATTTAAAATCAAATTTTTAAATTATTCATATTATAATATTATAGTATTTTTTAATGGAGGATTTTAATTGAAAAAGTTAAACCCTAATAAATTATATGTAGAATACAGAGATGGTACAACTAAAAAAAGCCCTATACTAAATAGAAAATATACCTTAACCCATTCTGATGAAACAGGAGATTTATTTCTTACTATAGGACTTAATTATGCCTATGATAAAATTTCTAAAAAAATGAGAGATGAAGTCTTAGCTACTTGGTACAAAACATATAATGGTTCTTATGCTCTTTATGTAAATGTATTTGTAGATGATCCAACTAAATTTACTTATAAAAGTTCATTAAGAAGAAATGAAATTTTCATTAGAGAACTTCCCCTAGCATTACAAGCTATATTTTACGGAGATAGAGATCTTTTAAAAACTAATCCTGAGTTATATAATGCTCCTATATATATAAAGTTCAACTCTATGTATCCATGTATAGATCGTACTGAATATTGGTTAACCCCTAAAGATTACATGGTAAAATAAAAAAAAGCATATATTAATAAAAATCATTTTTAATCTTAAAAAATACTAATTTGTTTTTAAGATTGTTTAAATGTTTTTAACTTAATATATGCTTCTTTATCATTAAAATATAAAAATAATATTTTATTTTATAACATTACCAGCTTTTTTATTCCCTGTAGATTTAATAAATTCTAGCTTAGTTTCTGAAATAATTATAGCTATAAATATAATAATACAACCTACAACCATATTTATAGTAAATACATCACTTAAAAATATTACAGACAAAACAGCTCCAAAAACTGATTCTAAACAAAGTATTATACCTACATGATTAGGCTGAGTGTATTTTTGTGCAACATTTTGAATTAAAAATCCAAGCATAGTACTAAAAACTACAAGATAAATCACAGGAAAAAGAGCATTTTTACTTATTCCTACAAATTTAGGTTCAAATATAATTCCTGAAATTAAAGATATAATTCCGACAAAAGCCATCTGCAATATAGATAAAACTACTGGATCTAATCCTTTAGATCCCTTTGCAAAATGATTAACTGCTACTATGTGACCTGCAAATAAGACCGCACATATCAATGTTAAGACATCACCAAAATTCATACTAAACTCAAAACTTTTATTTATAGTTAAAAACCCTATTCCTGCAAATGCTAATAATGTTGCTCCTATATCATAATAATCTGGTTTATTCTTATCTACAAACCAAACTAAAAAGGGTATTATAACTACATATACTGCTGTCAAAAAAGCTTGCTTACCTGCAGTAGTATATTGAAGCCCTATAGTTTGAGTAGTAAATCCTCCAAATAAAAACAATGCAATAATAAAACTAGCCTTAAGATCTTTTTTTCTAATATTTTTTAATTTTTTAAAAAATATTATTCCAAGTATCAAAGATGCAAATATAAATCTTATAGCAGTAATATACATAGGAGTTACATTATCTAAAGCATCTTTTACTGCTACAAAACCTCCTCCCCACATAAGTGCTACTATAAGCAAAGATGAATCTGCTAACATGCTCTTTTTATTATTTTCTTTTATCATAAATAAGCCCCTCCTTTCAGCTATACAAACAAACTTAAATATAAGTATATATCTAACACTTATTTAATTCAATACATATTTTAGAGTATTGATTTAATTAAATTTACTGTATGGTTAATCATTTAAATATAAAAATATTTTTATATTTATATGAAGTTTAAAAGTTATATTTTTATATAAGAATTTACTATAGATGAACATAATAAAAAAGCTATCTTTAAATTTTATTTTAGATAGCTTTTTAAAATTAGGATATAATAGTTTTTAATTATATGACTTAAAACAAATTTCTATGAAAATATTTATTTTATTCTTACACATTTTCCATCACTAGGGTAAGTATCTTTATATATGTGTCCTGAAAAATCTATATAATATCTTCCTATGGCATATTCTTCACCGGAACTTCCCATAAGTCCTTCAAAAGTATATACTCTCTCATCTATTAATTCTTTTGGAAAAGCCTTATAAGATTCTCTTATATTAGGATATGGAACTTTTTCTATTCCTAAATATTGAAGCTTAACATTTTTTTCTTTAATAGAATCTACTAGTTTTTCTGCTGTTTCTCTTGTTATCATTATACTTGAATTAACCTTTTTAGCAGTATCTATATCTTTATTATTTCCATCTGAATTTTCTTTTTTATGATTATATTGATTATTGTTAAAATTATTATTAGAATTAATCTTCTCATCTATAGAATTTTTAATATCTATTGCATCTTTATTATCTGGATCAAATTCTAATACTTTATTTAAGTTATTTTTAGCTTTATTATACTCACCTTTTTTAAAATATTCTTTAGATTGAGTTATTATTTCTTTGTTACAATTTCTAATTTCTTTGTTAGCATTATAATAAAGTTTCTCATCCTTTTGTGTTATCTTATTAAAATTTTTTAAAGCTTTATAATATTTTTTGTTTTTTACTAAAGTTATACCTTCATCATATAAATCTTTTTCATTTTTTAGTTGTTTTGATGTTTTAATATATTTATCTACTTTCTCATTTTTTTTATAATCTAAAGAACTATTAAAACATTCTAAAGCCTTATCATATTTTCCCTTATCCATATAGGTTTTACCTGAAGATACTAACTTATCATAACTTCTAATTTTATTATATCTATAACCACTAAATATAGCACATATAGCTACTATAAAAATTACTAAATATATAGCTTTATTTCTATTTCTTTTCATAATATTACCTCCTTATCAAACTAAATATCAAAATTTATATAAAATAACATCTTTATAAAATATTATTCCATTATAGTTTATTATTTATTATATACATTTGATATTTATTATTATTAATTTTAAGGAGTATATATAACTATTTTATAAGTTATATATTAAAAATTTAAAAAAGAAAACTTATTTTTAAATTTAAAATTACACATAAAAATAGAAGATAAGTAAAAACTTATCTTCTATTCATCATACACACTCTATAAATATGGGGGATATTTTAGAGGGATTGATTTAACTTTACAATATCTATTATATCCACATATTATTAACGTATTATTAATTTAATGCTAAATTTATTTTAAATTTCACAAAGTTATACTTTTTATTCTTTTAAATTACAATCATTCTTACTTATTTTTCAAAATAAATTCTTTAATTGTTTTTTCTAAAAGTATCCCTTCTTTATAAGGATAATCATATTTTAAGCTAACTTTCATTCCTTCTTCTACAAAGTCTGTTGCTATTTTTAAAGCCTTATCTATAGAATACTTTTTAAGTAAACTTCCAACTATTACACTAGTAAATGCATCTCCTGTTCCTGGATAGTTAGCCTTTAATTTTTCTTTATGTATTACATAAAATTTATCATTTATTTTATCATAACAAGCAGTTGTAACAACGTTATCTTTTATAGGCACACTAGTTATTATAACAATATCTGGTCCAAATTTTGAAAGACTTTTCAACATATTTTTTATACTAATTTCAGATATAGGTTTTACACACTCTTTCCCTAAGATATAACATGCTTCTGTAAAATTAGGAGTAATAACATCTGCTAATTTTATAAAACCTCGCATTTTATCCACCATATCTAACCCCATATTAGAATATAGTTCAAAGTCATCGCCCATTACTGGATCTATTACTACTAAAGTGTCTTTATGTTTAAATCTTTTTATAAAATTTGTTATAATATCTATTTGATAAGCTGAACCTAAATATCCACTATATATACAATCAAAATTTAAATTTAATCTTTCCCAATGGGATATGTATTCTTCTATATGATCTGTTAAATCTACTATTTTAGGCTTTCCAAAACCTCCAGTATGTGTAGATAAAACTGCTGTAGGCACAGGACACACTTGGCATTCCATTGCAGATATTATAGGTATAACTGTAGTTAAAGATGCTCTTCCAAAACCTGAAATATCATGAATAGCAGCTACTTTTTTTAAATCTAGCTTCATTTGTACATCTCCTAACACTATATAAAAACTAATATTTTAAATAAATTGATATTTTTTAAATTCATATATAATATAACTATTTATGAGTATAAATCAATTCATTATATTTATCAAATAAATTATAACTTTTAAAAGACATATTATACAATATGAAAACTAAATTTTCTAAACAATTTTATTTTTTATGGCTAAATAATATGCTCCTTTACAAGAAGATATATCTTCATCTATTATTTCTACACTTTTAATCTTACTTTTCACATAATCTTTAAAAGTGTTATTTACTATAGTTATCTTGGTCAATATACTACCTTTTATTCCTATTTTTACATTTGTAGGCTTGCCTAGTTTTATAAAAGCACCTTCAGTTATTTTTCCAAGTTCATTACCTGAATTTTTTAATATTTCCCTAGAAATATTATCTCCCTCTTCTGCCATTTTTGAAATTAAAGGAACAATAGATGCAATTTTATTTTTATTATTGTTATATACAAATTCC
The DNA here is from genome assembly GCF_039521385.1 of Clostridium oceanicum. Taxonomy (NCBI): domain Bacteria; kingdom Bacillati; phylum Bacillota; class Clostridia; order Eubacteriales; family Clostridiaceae; genus Clostridium; species Clostridium oceanicum. The sequence goes on from NZ_BAAACG010000009.1 coordinate 57,775, forward strand.
TTAATTTCATTCACATCCTCTATATTTAATTTTTTCATTATATTTCTTGTAAAGTCACTTCTTTCTAAACTCATATCCTCTTCTAAAATCATTCTTTTTAAAGCAGTAATAGCTATGTAATAACCGCTCCCTTCATCTCCTAATAAGTGTCCCCATCCACCAGTCATGACCTTTTTATTATTTGATATAGCATAACATACCGATCCCGTACCGGATATAGTAAGTATTCCTTCTTCACCTTTTAAAAGAGAAAACAATGCCATTTCTGCATCATTATACACTTCTACTTCTGTTTTAAATTTTTCTTTTACTGCCTTTAATATTACTTCTTTATTGTTTCCAACTTCTACTGCTGCTACCCCTAGATAAATTCCTTTTAAACTTTCCTTATTTAAATTTTTAATACATTTTTCTATAGAACTTAATATATTTTCTATAGCTTTTTCTTTATTCATAACCATATTTCCAAAACCAGTACATTCTTTCCAAATCTGTTTTCCATCTGAATCATATGCTATAGTTTCTGTTTTTGTTCCTCCTGCATCAACACCTACTATATAACTCATTCTAGTCACCTCTTATATTTTTATGAAGCATTCTATATAAAATTCTTATTTTTCTTTAAACTTAAATTTTTTCCATCCATCTATATAATCTATTAAAAATATTTCTTCTCTTGATATTTTCCCAACTATATTAGTTCTTCCTGAGTTTTTCATATCTTTTAATGCTACTTGAAGTTCACCAGCATACTGCCCATATAATGATGTATCTATGATTATATCTCCTCTTTTTATATCTTTAACATTAAAAATTTCAAATTTATGTCCTTTATATTTAACTCTACTTTGAGTAGATCTTATCATATATTCTGATACATCTCCTCTCCTAAAATGAGGTTCTTCTAAAACTATTTTTTTCTCAATACTTGGTATATTATCAACTAATTCAACATCTAAAGTTAATATATTTTTGTTTATCTCACTTAACTTTTTAAGTTCTTCTTCAGATGCAAAAGCATTTGCTATAATTACATCATCAATAACTTCTGTTGCAAAAAGGTGTTTAGCTTGAACTTCTATAGGCAAATCTCTATGAATCTCTAAAGTAGATAATCCATCATCTACTGGCCAAGGACCAAACAAAGCATCTTTAGATGATACAAATGCTGCTGTTCTAAGTGATAGATCTTTAAACTGTTTACTAGTTTTTATAAAATGATTATAACTTAACCCTGTATATCTATGAGGATAAAAATTATGACATGCCATTAAATTTTCTCTGTTAGGATTATAACTTATAATATTATCTATATATTTAGTTCCACTACTCATATTAACTTCTATTTTAAGATCATATGGATTAAATGTCATAATCGATTCTTCTAATCCACTAAATCCCATATCTAATCTTAAGCCATAGGCTCCTATCTCTTTAAAAAACAACAAATCTTTATAACTTATATTTAAAGTTTTAAAAACTCTTGGACTAACATCTGCTATAACATACATATCCAAACTATTTGCAAAATCTATCATTTGCTTAAATTCTTCAACTATCTTATCCTTTTCTTCATCTACAGAAAGAAGGCACGTAAATATCCTTTTAAAGCCATATTTATGTGCAAGTTTTATATAATTTAAATTTTCTTCAAGTTTAGCATGAATTGGATAAACTGAAATACCTAACTCTCTCATATACTTACCTCCTTATTTTAGGTGTTATATTTCCTAAAACAACTCTCTCTTTTGCTCCAGTTGCTTCAATTATATTACTACAATTTCCTTTTAAAGTTTCATTTGCAAGAACTGCAAATGCTATAGCTTCTTTTGCATCTGAATTCATTCCTAAATCTTCACCTGTTAATACTCTACATTCTTTTAAAAGTCCTTTTAACATATCAATTAAAGTAGAATTATAGCTTCCACCACCACCTATAATAACTTCATCTATATCATATTTATTTAATATGAATTTTCTATAGTTTATTTCTATAGATTTAGCTGTAAACATAGTAACCGTAGCTATGATATCTTCCGATTTTAAATTATTATATTTTTTCAAAAAGTTATCTACAAATTCCTTTCCAAATTGTTCCCTTCCAGTAGTTTTAGGTGGATTTTTAGTTATATATTCAATATTTAAAAGTTCATTCAAAACTATTTCATTTACCTTACCTTGAGCTGCAAATTTTCCACCATAATCATATTTTTTCCCTTTTAATCTTTGTACTACTTCATCAATTATCATATTCCCAGGTCCTGTATCAAAAGCATATATTTGATCTATACTACAATCAGCTGGAATAATAGTACAATTTCCTATTCCTCCTATATTCTGAAGAACTCTATTTTTATTACATTTATATAACAAATATTCTGTATATGGAACTAAAGGAGCCCCTTCTCCCCCTGCTGCCATATCCATAGTTCTAAAATTTGATACCACTAAGCTACCAGTTTCATAAGCAATAACTGATGGCTCTCCAATTTGAAAAGTAGATTTATTCAAATGATTTTTATCTTTAGGTATATGATATATTGTCTGTCCATGTGACCCTATAAAATCTAGTTTTTTCAAATCAAATCCCGCTTTTGCACATACAGATTTTACTGCATCTGCAAAAACATACCCTAATTTAAAATTAAGGCTACAAATTTTATCAATACTAGATGTAGTAGGACTACAACATTCTTTAATTTCTTTTTTTAAACCTTTATCCATATCTTCATTTGAAAATCCTAAAAGATCAATTTGAGTGTTTTCTCCATAACCTGTTATTTTTACAAGAGCAGCATCTACACCATCTAATGAAGTACCAGACATTAATCCTACTCCATATTTAATATCTTGATTCATTATTATAACCTCTCTTTTTTTATACCATTTCACAAACTATTTTTAACAAGAAATAAATTTAAACATTAACTATTATTCCAACTAATTGTGTGATACTATTGTCTGAAAATTCTACACTTAATTTTTCTTCTATACTTTTTAATCTATCTTTAAAAAACTTAAATAAGTCTTTATGTCTGCCGATAACTATGTCATAATCTTCATAATCACTTATTTTTTCTCCATTTACCAACTTTTCAACTAAGCATCCAAAATGCATTAGTAATCCTTGAAGTTTTTCATAATCTAGATGTATAGAATATATATTATTTATATCATGTAAAATATTTATAAATTCATCTACAATAAATTCATATCCATCTAAATTAAGATAGCTCTTATATATTAATTTTATTTCTTTTATTACCTTTTCATCTCTCATGTAGGTTTCACATTGATTAAGAGAAAAACACCTGAAAAATTCTTCTAAAGATATATATCTTATTTCTTCTATTTGTGGATTAAATGCACCTATAATACACTCTATATCATTTTTCTTCTTAATATTTTTTACTGCTTTTTTAAATTCATACTGATCTTTAATACTTAAATTTACTATTTCATATTCTCTTTTATCATATTTTTTATATAATATATCCTTAAGTTTTTGAGCTGTTCCAATTCCTGTATAACAAGCTGTTATTATAATTTTTTTATTCTTTTTTTCATCTAACATTTGATCTTTTATTTGTCCTAAATATTTACTTTCAGTAGTTACAGTTTCCAATATTTTATCTAAATCCTGATTCATAATTGCCCTTCTAGTAGCTTCTATAACAATAGCTGTTGTAACCATATCTATAGTTCTTATTTTTATACTTGTATTTTGCTCTATTATCTCCCCAAAATATTTTAATGATCCCATATCAACTAAAATTAAAGCACCTCTACCTTCATCTTTTTCCTTAACTATTTTTTCTATATTTTGAAGAGCTATTTCTGGCTTCATAGAAAGATTCATATCAAACCCAACTGCATGATTTGTATTTAATAATTGATTTGCCACTTTAGACATTGAAGTTGCTGTACTTTCTCCATGCATAGCTATTAAGATTGAAACTTTTCCTCTAGATTTTTTTATATTCTTAGTAAAAAACATTGTCAAGAACCCGATTTCTCCCATAGGTATAGTTATATTATATTCTTCTTCTAATTTATCAGCTAAAACAATTGCTAATTTAAATTCTTTATTATACTGTTTTCTTATATTATCTATATTAGGATTTTCTATTGTCTTGTTATCTTTTATTCTTCCTAAAAATGTGTCTATGTGAAGTAGCAACCCAATAAAAACATTTTTTGATATTTTTCTTTTTAATTTATGCTCAGCATACTGTAAGAATGATTTTAAAATATCGTATAACTTATTATCCACAATTTTTTTGATAGTATCTTGGTTTCTTTTATCATCTATGTTGTTTAAATATTCTTTTATAAAAACTTCAACTTCTCTCGTTAATTTCTGCTGTATTTTCCCCTTTTCAATTCCTTTATTTTGTAATTCAGTAGTTTTTTTATCTATAAAATCATATATATTTTTAGATAAACTATATTTATCTTTAATAATATTTTTCTCATTTATATCTAAGGAATTTGTACTGTTAAATTTCATATTTCTATAATTAGTCTTTTTAGACATTAAAAATCCATTTCTAACTTCTATAGGAAAATCATCTAAATTTATTTTCATATTATCTTTTTTAAACATATTTCTTAAAAAAGCTTTTGCAGAAGCTATTTGAATATCGCTTTTTAATTGTCCTATGTTGTTAGGACAATCATAGTTCAATAAAGATGTTATAGCTTCCTCTTCTACTTCTATATTCCTATTTATTCTTTTTGATTCTTCATAAAAAAAGTGCTTTATTAAACTTAATCGTTCTTCATAACTTCTCTCTTTTAAAGAAGGCAATTCTATAGTAACAGGTATCCTTCTAGCAAATGTTTTTAAAAGCGAAGATTGTATATTTTCCGTGGTAGCACAAATAATCATCACATCTATTTTTTCTTCTTTGTTACTACCAAGAGGAGTATATCTTCCTTCATCTATTAAAGTAAATAGCATTTCTTGACCTTGTGGTGGAAGTCTATGCACTTCATCTAAAAACAAAATTCCGTTTCTACATTTTTCTATAATGCCTTCTCTATCTTTACTAGCACCAGTATATGCTCCTTTTTTAACTCCAAAAATATGAGATATTAAAAGCTGCGGATTATTACCATAATCCGCACAATTAAATACAGCAAAACTTTTTTCATGTTTTATAGTTTTAATTTCCAAAGCATATTTAAACATACACTTAGCAAAATAAGATTTACCAACCCCAGTTTCTCCAATTATCAACGTATGAAGTCCTTTTGGTGGATATACTATAGCTGCCTTTGCAAGTGATATTACACTTCTTAAACTATTATTCTTACCTATAATAGTATCCATCACTGATATGCTATTCTTGCTAGAAATCTCTTTCGAATAATTTTTTAAAATATCATCATCTATATAATAAAGAACTGGCCTTCCATTAACTTTCTTTATTTTTTTCTCTAAAACAAGTCTACTTAATTCTCTAGATACATTAGATCTTTGCATATTTAAATCTTTAGCAATTTCTACTGTACTTGCACCCTTTATACACTCTTTGTTCAAATACTTATTTAAGCATATTTCTTTCAATTTGTAATAAACTTGCCTATATTTCATGGCACCCCATCCTATCTTTTTTTAGTCCTAAAATTATTCTTCATTACCATTTGTCTTTTTTCTATTTTAACCCGATTTAATTCAAAAAACATTATGCACATAACAAAAAATATAAATATTAAAATAAACCAAGCTACATTACTTAAATTGTCAAAGACAACAGAAGGTATTATAAGTACTAATGGGGCACAAAAGGCAAGTATCCATCTATTAATTTTAAATTTATTTGTTATAAATTTAGTAAAATTAATACTAAAAATAAGCATACCTATTAAAACAAAACTATATAAAATCTTTATCATTTTAAAGCCTTCTTTTTAATTGATTTATTTCATCACACATATTTATCATTTGTTCTATTAAGCTATTTTCAGCTATTGCTGTCATTAACTGATCTTGAGCATGTACTAACAAAAGAGACATATCTAAAGGTCTTCCATTAATCTCTGATTGTATAAGTTTTGTTTGAGTATTATGGGCTAAATCTAGTTCCTCTTGAGCTTTTTTCATCATTTCTTTAGCTTCTTTAATATTACCTTCCCTAGCTATCTTTAAAGCTTCATAAGAATAACCTCTTGCATCTCCACCATGAGATATTATATTAAAAATTTCTTGTTCCATATATATTCCTCCATTTAAATAAAATTATTGTTCGTTAAATTGCGGCAAATATTTTTTGTTAATAGTTAATAAATCTTCTAATAATTTTTTAGCTATATTTACTGAAGGAACTAAAGGATGATTGACTAAAGCCATTAAAGCCTTACTTTTATCCCCTGCAACTGCTGCTTTAGCTGCTAACACTTCATAACTTTTAACCTTTTGTATAAGTCCTAATATTTCTGTAGGTAACTCTCCCTTTAAGTTTAAAGGTGTCGCTCCTCTGCTATCTACTATACAATTAGTTTCTATAACAGAATCATCTGGTATTCCCTTTATTGTGCCATAATTTCTAGTATTAACAACATGTATTTCTTTTTTATTATTATATATAGAACTTATTAAAGATACTGCTGCATCTGAATAATAAGCTCCCCCTCTTTTTTCTAACTCTTTTGGTTTTTCTTTAAGTTCTTCACAATCATATAAATCAAAAAGCCTTTTTTCTATAGCTTTAACCTGCTCAGCTCTTGTTCCCTTACCATTAGCATCTTCTTTTTCTTCTTTAACCATTGTATCTGTCATATAATAATATCTATGATATGGACATGGAATCATATTTAATCCATTTAAAAGATCTTTATCCCATTTCAAATCTGATATATTTTTCATAGTCAAACTTTCTCCATCTTGAAGTTTTTCTATAACTTCTTTTGTAACATTTATGTCTTTATTCCAAACCTTTTTACCCCATACCAAATGATTTAATCCTACAAATTCTATAAATATATCTTTATAAGGTATATCAAGCATTTTAGCTACATCCATAGTCATATGAATAGGAACATTACAAAGTCCTATACATTTTATATCTGTATATTTCAAAACTGCTTCTGTAACTAATCCTGAAGGATTAGTAAAGTTTATAAGCCATGCATCTTTACACAATTCTTTTATATCCTTACAAATATCTAAAATAACTGGTATAGTTCTAAATGCTTTTGCCATTCCTCCTGGACCTGTTGTTTCTTGTCCTAATACATCATACTTTAAAGGAAATCTTTCATCTTTAGCTCTAGCTTCTAATCCTCCAACTCTGAATTGAGTAACCACAAAATTTGCATCTTTTAAAGCTTCCCTTCTATTTAAAGTTAAAATAACCTTTGTATCAAGGCCTGCTTTTTCAAACATTCGTTTAGCTAAAGCTCCTACAATATTTAATTTTTTTTCTCCTTCCTTTATATCTACTAAATAAAGCTCTTTTAATGGAAGTTCTTTAAATCTTTTTATAAATCCTTCTACTATTTCTGGAGTATAACTACTTCCTCCGCCAATTACAACTACCTTTAATCCTTTCATTGTATACGCCTCCAAAGTTAAATTCATTTATATTAAAACAATAAATTTAGATTACCTAAATTATAATGCTATGAGTATGAAATACCTTTTAATGGCTTCATACTCATAACAGTTTAAATTAATTATCTTTTACATAGTAGCATTAGTTTCAGCTTCTATATTTTCTTTTTGTTCTTCAAGCATTTTCTTTTCATATGCTTTAAAGAATGGATAATATATTAAAACACTTAGCACTATGTTTATTATTACTAAAACAACAGCTTTCCAATCACCACCAGTTGCAAAATATGCTCCTATAGGTGCTGGCAAAGTCCATGGAGCTAAAACACATGGTCTTGCTACTATATTAAAAAACATAGCATAATAAGTTATTATTCCTGATACTAATGGTGCTAATATAAACGGTATCATAAACATTGGATTCAACATTATAGGTACACCAAATATTACTGGTTCATTAATATTACATATTCCTGGAATAATGCAAGCTTTCCCTAAATCTTTCAAATATTTAGATTTTGAAAAAAGCATTAAAAATACTAATGCCAAAGTAGCTCCTGACCCTCCAATCCATACAAACCATTGGAAAAATGGTTCTGGAGCAATATTAGGCATTGCATTTCCTGCAGCTTTTGCTGCCATATTTCCATCAAGCAATGTAAGCCATATAGGTCTTGCAACAGTTCCCACTATTGAGTCGCCATGAATACCACAAGCCCACAATAAAGTAACAAGTACTATAGGAACTAAAACCCCTGGAAGAGTATTTCCTGCTACTACAAGTGGCTTAAATATATTTAATATGAATGCTTGAATATCAAAATTTAATATTCCTCTTACAATCCAAATAAAAAATATTATTATTGCTGCTGGGATTAAAGCTGCAAACGAATTAGCTACTGATTCTGGAACACCTTCTGGCATTTTTATTGTTAAGTTCTTTTCTTTAGTAAACCTTAAAACTTCTACAGCAAATATAGACATTAATATAGCTGTAAACATTCCAGATCCACCTAAATTTGCTAAAGGTAAAACCCATCCTAAATCGTTTTGTTCTATTGATACTGGAAGATTAGTTAATAAAAATGCTGCAACTGCAAGTCCACCTCCAGCTAGTGCATCTAGTTTATAAGTTTTAGCTAAATTATGCCCTATTCCAAATGCTGCATATAAGGCCATTATCCCCATAGTAAGTCTATATGGGAACATGATTTTACCTATATATGGTTTTACTGCCTCTGCCCAAGCAGGTACTGGTGGCATAGCTATTATAAGAAAAAAACTTCCAACAATTATAAGTGGTATAGTAGAAATTATTCCATCACGAACTGCTCTTAAATGCCTTTGCTCAGAAAGTTTTGTCATAAAAGGAACTAAGTATTTTTCCATGAATTCAAAAAACTTCTTCATTGAATTTCCTCCCTATATTAAATTCTAATCATTTGTTATTTAATCTTATGTTTCTTAACTCACATTTTTTTATCTACTTGCCTTTAAATTTATATGTTAGCCTTTTCTTAGCTCACATGTTTTTTTATTTGTTCTAATACTTTTGGAGCTCCAATTGGTGTATACCCCATTGGTACTATTATTTCCATTGGTATATCTAGATCTCCTAATTGTTCTTTCAAAACATCAAACTTATATTTAACTTGTGGTGCTATAAGTGCCATTTCATATCCATTTTTTATTTCTGCTTCAAATTCTGAAGTACCCACCGCTTTAATATCAATATCGTACCCTTGTTTATCTGCTTCTTTTTTTATTGCTTTTACTACAATGGCACTAGACATTCCTCCTGAACAAACCATTAAAACTTTCATAATTAAATACCTCCCTTTTAAAATTAAATTATTTATAAAAATATATACGCAAAAAACATGCCAACTAATATAAATGGCTTTAAATCTATATACTTAAAAAAGTGTATCATCTTAAATAAAATGATACACTTTATTTGATACACTATTTAGTAGAATAAAAAGGCCATATATTACTCTAAAAACTATTTATTTTACTAATAAATCTTAATTTTTTTGATATATGCTAAAAATGTATTTCTATTTTTCAAACAAACCTACTACCTCTTTTAACATATCTCTAATAAGAATATGTTGAGGACATGCTTTTTCACATTTTCCACATTCAATACATTTAGATGCTTTTACTTCTATAAGATTATTATACATTTCTTTTCTTCCATCTACATCATCAAACATAGATGCTTCATTATATAGTCTAAATATACTAGGTATTTTTATTCCACAACTACAAGGCATACAATACTTACATTCTGTACAATTAACTTTTATTTTAGAATTATATATTTCTTTAGCTTGATTTATAAGTTTTAATTCTTTCTTAGTAAGAGAATTTGGATTAGAATGATTTGCTGTTTCTATATTTTCTTTAACTTGATTAATACTACTCATTCCACTTAAAACTACAGTTACTTCTTTATGATTCCATAAAAATTTTAATCCCCACTCTGCTGGGGTTCTCTTAATGTCAGCTTTATCCCAAACCTCTTGTACATCTTTAGGAACACTTTTAACAATCCCTCCGCCTCTTAAAGGCTCCATTATTACTACTGCCATTCCTTTTTTATGAGCATATTTTAAACCTTCTAATCCTGCTTGATATTTTTCATCTAAATAATTATATTGAATCTGGCAAAAGTCCCAATCATAAGAATCAACTATTTCTTTAAAAACCTCTAAGTTATCATGAAAAGAAAATCCTATATTTTTTATTTTACCATTCTTTAATGCTTTTTCTATAAAATCAAATACATTATTTTTCTTTAAAATTTCCCACTTATCTTTACTCAAAGCATGCAATAGATAAAAATCAATATAATTAGTTTGTAATTTTTCTAACTGCTTATCTAAATATTTATCCATATCTTCCCTAGTATTTATAAGCCAAGAAGGTAATTTAGTAGCTAAATATGTTTTTTCTCTATATCCATCTTTTAACGCTTTACCCACTATATATTCACTATTTCCTTCATGATATGGGTAAGCAGTATCTATATAGTTAATACCATTATCTATAGAATATCTTATTTCTTCTATAGCTCTTTTTTCATCTATATCTTTATTGCTGTTATTAAAAACCGGAAATCTCATACACCCAAGTCCTAGTATTGATGTTTTCTTATTAGTTTGTCCAAAATTCCTATATAACATATTTATCCTCCTAATAAATCAAATAAATTTTATTGAGTAACCATTATTATAAGTATGATAAAATTTAGCATCAATCACTAAAAGTTAAAATAAAAACTAATTTTTATTATTGCTAATAATTTTAGTCATCATATAAAACTACATATCAATATCATTTAACATTAATACTGTAAATACATATGCATTTACATATAATAAGAAAAATAAAACATATAGCTTCTATTACTAAATGCTATATGTTTTTTATTTATAAATTTAATATCCTAATTGTTTTCCCACTATAATAACTTTTATTCTGCCTTTATTTCCTTGTCTTCTTATAAGTACGTAGTCATTACATATTCTGTCTTTACTTTTACAATCCATACAATACCCTACTTTTGCACAAGGAGTAGCTCTATTTAATCTTTTAGCATTAGCTGGAGCTGCTATTTCTCTATTTCTTTCAATAGCTTCATCAACATCTTTTACTATTTTATTAGTTCCTACAATAACTATTACTTGGTCTGGTCCATATATCATAGATGCAACCCTATTGCCTGTACCATCTACATTATAAAGTTCCCCATCTTCTGTAACAGCATTAGTACTTGTAATATAGGTATCTGCATAAAAACTTTTTCTATATAGATCTTTTATATCTTTAGGAGTTAGCCCCTCTTTATATCTATCTAAGAAATTATAATCTCCATTTCTTATAAGATCTATAATCCCTGTTTCAAATAAAGTCATAGAACCACCTACAGAAATCATGTCTCCTTTATTTGCAAGCTCTTTTACTTTATCTATAAGCTCTTTTTCATCCTCTACATAATATCCTTCCATATTATTTTCTTCTAACGATTTTATTGTTCTTTCTACCTTTTTTTCCACTACAAACTTTGCATTATTATCCATTTTACATTTCCCCCTAACTTATTAAAAACATATATTATATATAGATTCTATAATATTTATAGTAGTTAAATCAATAACTAAATTTAACAGTTTCAATAAAAAACCTAATAAGTATATTATGAAATCCTTATAATATGCCACCTAAGAAGCTGTCCATTTTTTTAGACAGCTATTTCATATTTTATCTTATATTAATTAAAACTACTTTAAATATCATTATTCCAGTAAACCATAAAGTTTCCTTCGTGTTCTTTTCCATCAACCTGAACTTTATATTCTCCTTCTTTAGATATTTCCACTCTTTTATTATCTTTTAATTCAACAAAAGGTTTTCCATCTGGATAAATAAGCTCACATTTTATCTTACCTTTAACACTACGTATATCTATGTGAAATATTATTTTATCTCCTTTATCAAATTTTACTTTTTTACAATACTTCCCATTAAAATTACCATAAGCTCCTGTAATACCACTATCACAAACCTCTATGCTACCCTTGCTTATAGTATAAGTTTCTGCTGAACATCCTACAAATATAAGTAATATAAAAAATAAAGCTGAGAGTATGCTAATCTTTTTCCGCATATTTTCCCTCCTAATTTTATATTTGATAAAATATTTACAATTTAGTTTTATAAAATTTCATAAGTTCCATAGCTTGTACCCATTAATATTTCATAAACCTTTAGTTAATAAAATATTTTTTATAAACTTATCTACAACAAATATTATAACATTTACATCTGTAATATATAACCATTATTTACCAGCTTTCGTAATTCATTTTTTGATAAATTCTATATCATTTTAATAAAAAAAATCATATATTATAAAAAAACATTCCATTTCGATAAGAAATTCTAATTTATTAAAAAAGCCATTGCAAATATACTCTATTTACAATGGCACAATATGTTAATAAAATCTTAAATTTTATAATCTACATCATATCTAGTTAAAATAGGAACTATATTTATAACTGGCTCTTCATAAGGATGTACTCTATTTATAGTTTCTACTGCTTTTTTAACCAGTTCCCTTTTACACCCAAACTCTATTTTATATTCTTCTTCCCTAAAAAGCTTTCCTACTTCTCCTTTAAAAGGATCAGCTCCTTTTAAGGGTCTAAAGCATCCCATTCCTTTAGACATATACATACAATTGTCATAATTCCCTCCTATAGTAAGAGCTCCTATTTTGTTTAGTTCCTCTCTAAGGTCTTGTATATTATCATAAGGTATATAAACTTCTATTTTAAAAACATCATACTCCATTTATAAAACACCTCTTATATTTCTTTTATATATAGTATTAAATTAAATACTTTCATCTATACTTATAAATTTAAAATTATTAACATCAAATAATCCTTTATCTGTAATTTTAATTTCTGGTATAACAGGTAATGCTAAAAAAGCTAAAGTCATAAAAGGTTGAATATCTTTGTTTACTTTCAAATTATTATATGCAATAGAGAGCATTTTCCCTAATTTTTTGCTAACTTTTTCTATAGGTAGCTCTGACATAAGTCCAGCTATTTTTAATTCTAAACTCTCTAAAACCTTCCCTTTAGAGCAAATTGTAATTCCTCCGCCAATTTTTTTAACTTCATTGATTGCCAAAATCATATCTTCATCATTATCGCCTATAACTACTATATTATGTGAATCATGGGCTATAGTTGAAGCTATGGCCCCTCCTTTTATTCCAAAGTTTTCTACAAGTCCTAATCCAACATTCCCTGTAGCTTTATGTCTTTCAACTACTGCAATTTTTACTATATCATTTAAAGAATCATACTTAAACAATTGATCTTCATCTAATAAGACTTTTCTCTCTACTTTTTTGGTCAATATACTTTTAGAAATAACTTTAATAACATTTGCAGTATTTCTATTCATTTTTATATTCAAATCTTCTTTAGTTACTTTTTTTATATTAATAGTATTTGTAACTAAAGAATTTGATTTTATATTGAAATTAAATAATGGTTTATTATTGTCTACTACTAATTTACCATTCTTAAAAACTTTTACTATATTAAAATTTTCTAAATCATCTAAAATTATAAAATCTGCATCATATCCCGGTGCTATAGCCCCTAAATTTTTTAATCCGTAACATTCTGCAGTATTTAAACTTGCCATTTTTATAGCTGATATAGGATCAATACCACTTTTTATTGCTATTCTTACACTGTTATCTATATGACCTTCATTTAATATGTCTTCTGGATGTCTATCATCTGCACAGAGCATACATCTTCTAGAATTTTCCTTAGTAATTCCTTTTAAAAGAGATTTTAAATTTTTAGCTGCAGATCCCTCTCTTATTGCTATATACATTCCTTCTCTTATTCTTTCATTCATTTCTTCTACAGTAGAGCACTCATGCTCTGTTTTTATTCCTGCAATTTTATAAGCATTTAGATCTTCACCTCTGATATTAGGACCATGACCATCTATAATCTTATTATAATCCTTAGCCATATTTATTTTATCTAACATCTTGCTTTCTCCATTTATAATTGCTGGATAATTCATAACTTCTCCTAATCCTAATACTCTTGGATTGTTTATGAATGATTTTAATTCATTTTTTTCTAGAATTGCACCAGATGTTTCAAAAAATGTAGCAGGAACACAAGAGGGTAGCATTACAAAAACATTTAAAGGAACATCATCAGTTTCATCTAATATATACTTTATTCCTTCTAATCCACATACATTGGCTATTTCATGTGGATCTGCAATTATAGTAGTTGTCCCCTTTAAAACTACAGCTTTTGTAAATTCTTTTGGTGATAACATAGATGATTCTATATGTATATGTCCATCAATAAGACCTGGACAAATGTATTTGCCTTTCATATCTATCTCTTTTTTTCCTTTATAACTGCCTATTCCAATTATTTTACCTGAATCTATAGCTAGATCTCCTTCAACTATTTCATGAGAAAAAACATTAATAACTTTACATGACTTTAATACTAACTCAGCTACTTTTCTACCAGATGCTACATCAATTAAATTTCTCATTTTTACCCCTCACATTTAACTATTTTATTTTTACTATTTTAATTAATCATTTTATTGCATTTTAGCATCATTGTCAATAATTTTATGACTTTTTTTATTCATATTATTGATATATTGAAATATATCAATAATTTATATTTATAAAATAATAAGAGTATATATAACAAAGCTTTTATTTAATAAAGCTTTATTTTACATACTCCTTCTATCTATAAATAGTTATTAAATTTAAAAATCCATATAGTCAATCTATTTAGTTATAAAACTCCAGCCACTATATTTCACAAAATATCCTCTAAGTCTTTTCCTTATTATTTATTTTTATATTCCTAATTAATCATTTACCTTAATATTATTACTTAGAGTACCTATTTTTTCTATATAACATTCTACTATATCACTATTTTCTAAAACTTTAATAGGTTCAAAACCCATTCCTACACCACTTGGTGTACCTGTACAAATTATATCTCCTCTTTTTAAAGTTATCCCTTTAGATAAATCACTTAGAATATATGGTATGTCAAAAATAAGATTCTTAGTATTTGAATTTTGTCTTACTTCTCCATTAACTTTAGATTGTATTTTTAAATTAACAGGAAAAGGCACAGCATTTTTATGTACTATAGATGGTCCCATAGGACAAAATGTATCTAAACTCTTGCCTTTAAACCATTGCTTATGATCCCCTTGTAAATCTCTTGCTGAAACATCATTTATTATTGTATATCCAAATATATAATTTTCCGCTTCTTCTTTCTTTATGTTTTTTCCATCTTTACCTATTATTATAGCTAACTCTACCTCATAATCTACTTTACTAGTAACACTCTTTGAAAACTCTATGCTATCTTTATCCCCTATAGCAGGAGATGCTATTTTACTAAAATATATTGGCTTCTCTGGTATATCCATACCTGCTATTTGTGTTAATTTAATTTCTTTTACATGATCAACATAGTTTTTTCCAAGACATATAATATTTCTTTTTGGATATGGTATAGGTGCTTTTAATTTTACTAAATCTAAAGAAATATAGTTATTGTTTTCTTTTTCTAATAACTTTTCTAATTTGTTTAATATAGATTCATCATAATTTTCTATAAGATCTAACATATCTTTAGGAATTACCTCATTACAATCCTTTAATAATTCTTCTAAAGATATAACCTTATCTTCCTTTAAAACTCCAACTCTTTCTTTGTTGTCATAAACATATGTTATAAAATTCATTTAATTATTCCCCTTCCATAAATATCATATATTAGTATTTAACATTATATTAAATTAATTATATCTTCTATATTTATTAAGGAACTAGCACTATATATTAAAAGTATTGCCATTATAATATTAAATTTTTTTCTATGCTTACTTATGATATTTTGAAGTAAAAATCCAAAAATAACCCAAGTAGAAAGCGCTATGAATCCTATACTTGCCATTAACACAGTAAATAATATTAAGTGTATATTAGATTGATAATATGGAACTATAAAACTTGATGTTACAGTCATTCCAAAAAGTATTAATTTGGGATTCATAAGTTGTATAAAAATGCCAGTAGTAAAAGTATTAATCTCTCTATATTTACCTACTGTTTCCTTGGAATCACTTTTCATAATCTTTATAGATAGATATATCATATAACAAAACCCTAAGACGTTCATTAACTTTTCAGCCTTAGGAAAAATACTTGCCAAAAATAAATTCAAATAACTACAAGTTATCATAATTATTATAAATCCTATAATAACTCCTAACATAAATCTTAAGCTTTTCCTATATCCAAAATAACTTCCATTGGTCATAGCCATAATATTAACCGGTCCTGGCGTAAATGTATTAATTATTACATAAAATAGAAATCCAGCGATGCTAAACATTATTTTCTCCTCCTTTACATCTATCTTTTATATATGAAGATTATATACTAATTAATCAAATTAAAACAGTTTAAATATGTTGTTTATGTAAAATTATATTATTACTTATATATTTAATTATATAAAAAACTATTCAGTAAATTTATAACTAATAAATAATAAAATATCTCTTAAAAAAACAAAAAGATATTAATCTTAAATTTTAAGTTAATATCTCTTTATTTATAAATTTCTATTAATTATATATTATTTTATACAATTCAACTAAATACTTATCATTTATTTAATATACTATATTAAATTATAAATTCAATAAATGTAAGCGCATACACATAGCTTTAAAATCTTTTTTATTTATTTTCTACTGATTCCCAATCTTTTAAAAATCTTTCTATGCCGTTATCTGTAAGTGGATGTTTTATCATTTTAAGTATTACATTATAAGGAATAGTAGCAATATCTGATCCTGCTTCTGCAGCTTCTATTGCATGCATAGGTCCTCTTACACTAGCTGATATTATTTCTGTACTAATATTATGAATTTTAAATATATTAGCTATTTGTTTTACAAGTATCATTCCTTCAGTTCCTATATCATCTAGTCTTCCTAAGAAAGGACTTACATAAGATGCTCCTGCTCTAGCTGCTAAAAGAGCTTGACTTGCTGAGAAAATTAAAGTTACATTTGTCTTTATTCCTTTCTTTGAAAGAACTTTAACTGCCTTTAGACCTTCTACAGTCATAGGTATTTTTATTACTATATTTTTGTGAATCTTTGAAAGTTTTTCTGCTTCTTTTATCATCCCTTCAGACTCTAAACTTATAACTTCTGCACTTATAGGTCCATCTACTATATCTGTGATTTCTTTTACTACTTCTATGAAATCCCTTCCTTCTTTTGCAATTAAAGAAGGATTTGTAGTTACACCACATATTACTCCCATGTCATTAGCTTTTCTTATTTCTTCTACATTAGCAGTATCAATAAAAATTTTCATATATTACAACCCCTTTACCTTTATGTTCATATTAAAGTTTTACATCATTAAGATTAAACAATCTCAATGATGTAAATGTTTATATTTTAAATTATAAATGTTATTGGCTAATTTTTCAAATATTAATGTGTAAATAATTTTAATATATTACCTAGTATTATTCCTACAACACCAAAATCAGCATCACTAAATGTAGTATTAGAAAATCCTAAACTTCCCAATGTAGGCAATAATAGTACTGGTAAAAATGTTATTAAAAGTCCATGAAAGAAAGCCCCAAATACAGCACCTTTTCTTCCTCCTACAGCATTACCAAAGACACCAGCTGCTGCACCACAGAAAAAGTGAGGAACAACTCCTGGTAAAATAACTGGAGCTTTTAATTGTATTAATATAAACATACCAATTATTCCACCAACAAAACTTGATAAAAATCCTATTAAAACTGCATTAGGTGCATAAGGGAAAACTACTGGACAATCTAATGCAGGTTTTGCATTAGGAACCAATTTCATTGCTATTCCTCTAAATGCCGGTACAATTTCTCCAAGTACTAATCTAACACCTGCAAGTATTACATAAACTCCACCTGCAAAAGTTATAGCTTGTATTACTGAAAACACCATGTAATTTTGTCCCTCACTTAATTTTGACTGTACATAAGTAGGACCTGCTGCTATAGCTACTATTATATATAATATTCCCATTGTTAAACTTATAGCTACAGAAGTATCTCTTAAAAAAGTTAAACCTTGTGGAAATTTAATTTCTTCTGTAGATTTAGAATTTTTTCCTACTATCTTAGCAACTAATACTGAAACCATATATCCCATTGTGCCAAAATGTCCAAAGGCCACATCATCTTGACCTGTTATCTTTTTCATGGTAGGGTGGGCAATTGCCGGGAATATAGCCATTATAAATCCTAAAATCAAAGCTCCCACTATAACAAGGGCTGTGCCTTTCATACCACCTGCTACTAATATTGCACCTATCATACAAGCCATATATAATGTATGATGACCTGTTAAAAATATATATTTTAATTTAGTAAACCTTGCTATTAATATATTTACCACCATTGCTAATGCCATTATAAGAGCTGTTTGTGTACCATAAGTCTTAAGGGCCAAAGCAACTATAGCTTCATTATTTGGAACTATTCCTTGTATTCCAAAACCATATTGAAACATTTTTCCAAAATGATTTAAAGAACCTATAACAATTCCTGCTCCACCACCTAATACTAAAAATCCCATTATTGTTTTTATAGTACCTTTAATAACTTCAGATGAAGGTTTTTTTTGAGCTACAAGACCAATTAAAGCCACTAATCCAACTAAAATAGCTGGAGTACTTAATATATCTAGTAAAAATTTTAACACCATTATTCCTCCTTAGTATAAAATCTTTAAAATATTATATAATTCCTTTTTCTTTTAAAAGTTCTGTTATTTTTTCTTTAAGTTCATTTTTATCAAGCATATTATTTAATGATATTATTTTTCCATCTACTGATGATAATTGATCTGCTAAATCTTTAGTTGCAACATAAACATCAGCTCTTGTTCCCTTTGCTGAACCTAAATCTGAATGATCTACTTCTACTCCACTTACATTTAATTCTTTTAAAATATTGTTGATATTCATCTCCATCATAAAACTAGATCCTAAACCATTTCCACAACAAACTAAAATTTTCATTTTTTATTCCTCCCTTTAATTTATACTATTTATTATTTAGAATATTTTTGTACTATTTTAATGATTTCATTTTTATCTTTAGCATTAAATATGTTCTCAAGATCTTTACTATTCATAAATATTTCCATAAGCTGTGATAAGGCTTTTAAATGCCCTTCACTATCTTTAGCTGCCAATGTTACAATTAACTTTACAGGGTCATTAAGCTGACTTCCAAAATTTATTGGATTTTTTAAAGTAACTATACTCATAGAAATTTTTTTTACACCGTTTTCAGGTCTAGCATGAGATAAAACTATTCCTGGAGCTATTACCATATAAGTTCCCATTTTTTTAAAATTATTAAATATTGCATCTTCATATTTTTTTTCTATACAATTTTCTTCTATAAGAATTTTTGTACCTTCTTTTATAGCTTTTTTCCAATCACCACATTGTACATTTACATTTATAAAATCTTCTGTTAGTAAATCTTTCAGCACTTTTACACCTTCTTATTTTTGCTTTTATTTAATTTTTCTATTTCCTTTACAGTTATATTATATTTGATGAAAACCTTAATTTAAACGTTTTAAAAATACTTTCAATTTCTAATTCTTTAGGAAAAATTGAACTTTATATTAATACTTATTAATTATTTCAATTACCTTTTCTTTATTTATAGCATTAAATATCTCTTTTAAATCTTCACTATTCATAAACAATTCCATAAGCTCTCTCATTGCTTTAAGATGAGATTTTTCATCTTTTGTAGCTAATGTTACAATAAGTTTTACTGGATCATTAAGTTTATGATTAAACTTAACAGGTTTATCTAATGTTATAAGACTCATAGAAGTATTATTAACTCCATCACTTGGTTTAGCATGAGATAAAACTATTCCTGGAGCAACTACCATGTAAGGTCCTAAATCTTTAAAACTTTTTATTATAGCCTCTTCATAACTATTACTTATACTATTATTTTCTATAAGTATGCTTGTACCAATCTTAATTGCTTCTTTCCATTTTCTACACTTAACATTTAGTTTTATATTTTCCCATTTTAATAAATCCTTTAATCCATATTGAAATACTTCTACCTTTCCTTCATTGTAATTTTTATTCTTAACAGCATACATTATTTCATACTCTAATTGATTTCTATCTTTAATGTCACTGTATTTATCAACTATGTTCATGATTTTTTTTACAAACTTAACTTCATCATCATTACTATTTCTTTTGTATTTTAAATTTAAATTACTTTTCAATTTTTTATAATCATTTTTTAAAAAAAGAGGACTTATTTTTATATATTTTTTCTCATCAACATTAGCTATATAAACGGTACTTATTATAAAATCATAATCTTTAGAATCTAGCTTTTTAACTTCTCTACTAGAGACTATATTAACTATCTTTACATCAAATTCATTTACAATTTGAGATGCTACCATTCTAGCTGTACCAATTCCAGTACCACAAACTAATACTATTCTAGCCTTAAAATTCTTTTTCTTTTCACAATTTTTAAGGGCTGCGCCATAATGTAATACAACATAAGCTACTTCATTATCATCTATAGGTTTACCTATATAATTCTCTAAATGTTTCATTATAATTTTTGTGTTTATAAATAGTTCTTTATATTTAACCTTTATTTCACGAAGAAAGGGATTTACAAGCTTAAGATTAAATTTTATTCTATATATACTAGGCCTTAAATGCATAACTAACCCATCTACAACTTTTCCTCTGTTTTTCCCTAATTCAACAGCATATATCTTTTCAAA
The DNA here is from genome assembly GCF_039521385.1 of Clostridium oceanicum. Classification (NCBI taxonomy): domain Bacteria; kingdom Bacillati; phylum Bacillota; class Clostridia; order Eubacteriales; family Clostridiaceae; genus Clostridium; species Clostridium oceanicum. Next base: position 78,824 of record NZ_BAAACG010000009.1, read on the forward strand.
ATCATCAGTCATATTATTAACTACAACATATAAATCATCTATTTTATATTCATCTTTGTTTTGATAAACAGTATCATTTTTAATAACTTTAGCACCTAAAAGATGTAATACTATATAGCTTTTTTCTTCTATTGGGATTTTTATATTATAATGATTTTCAACTTCATATATTATATTATTAGCTACTTTATATTCTTCTTTACAATTCATATAATTTATTTTTAATTCTGGTAGATAAATAGATTTATTAAGTTGAATTCTTTTTATCATTAAAGCAACATGGGTAACTAGACTTCCATAAGCTTCATCACTAAATTGTCTTTCTAACTTAATCTCTGAATTTTTAATTATTTTATCTATAAAATCTATATCTATATCAGAAAACAGTATATCAAATTGCAAATTATTTATTTTAGATTGACATATTCTTCTATTAACATAATTCACAATGTCTTCTGTAGACACACTTTTAGACATTGTTTCAAGAATAGCCTTCCTTTTATCTACTTCCTTTCCTTGAACATTTATTCCAACTCTAGGTTTTCTTAACATCTTTATATTTCTTTCATTTAACCATTTTTCAACTTTGTCTAACTCCTTTAAAACCGTATTTCTTGAAATACAAAGTTTTTTTTCAAAATAAGATATATTCATAGGATTATTGTCTTCTAGAAGTTTTAAGATTATAAATTTAAATCTTTCGTCTTTAGAATACACATATCTATAGGGTGTATAATTTCCTATAAAATCATCTAAAAATTTCTGAAGTTTTGGCTCTTCTACTAAGCGAACACCTTTTAAATGCTGCTTTTCTAAATATTGAAATCCATTCTTAACTAAAAAGCTTTCTATTTTATCTATTCTATATCTTATAGCTCTATCTGTAAGTTTATACTCTTTTGCTAACTCTCCTATTTTAACAAAATCCTGTTTTTTTCTTAAATATTGTAAAATTTCAATACAATTTTTATTAAGTTCCATATTATCCTCTTTTCTTAAGATTTTATTTTATAGTTACTTTCTATCATTATGTAATATACTATAAGGTTACTAACTTTATAGTATATTACATAAATAAAATAAAAAAACACTTTGATTATATTATTTTTTTCTAATCAATTAGGAAATTTTAAACTATTAATAATAAATTCATTCTTATTTAAAATACTATTTGGTAATTATATATTGTTTTAAAAAATGTAGAATCATATAGTGTATATATCTTCACATAATTAAGACTAAATTATTAAATACTAATATTATTATTGTAGCTATAAAATTTATATTCTATAAAATCTTAATGCTATAAAGGAGTGATTAAAAATGGAGAAAACCTTAGTTCTCATAAAACCTGATGGAGTTAAAAGAAAATTAATAGGAAAAATTATAGATAGATATGAACAAAAAGGTCTAACTATAAGTAATATGAAAATGACTAAAGCTTCTAGATCTACTTTAGAAAAACATTATGAAGATCTTAAAGATAAAGATTTTTTTGAAGATTTGATAAATTATATGACAAGCGGTCCCTTAATTGCAATGATAATTGAAGGGTCAAATGTTATAAGTTCTGTAAGAAAAATGCATGGTAATACCAATCCTATAGACGCTGAAATGGGAACAATACGTGGAGATTTTGGAAATAGTAAAACAGAAAACTTAGTTCATGCATCTGATTCTAAAAGCCATGCTTTAAAAGAAATTTCTATATGGTTTAATAATTTATAATAATAAAAAAGAGTTATAAATTATTAACTTATAACTCTTTTTTAATTAAATTATATTATGTGAAAAGGGGCTTTTTAGAAAGCTTATCTATTACTTTATCTATGTCTTCATATGCTTTTTCCATAGCCTTTTCTTTTCCTACAGATGGCATATCAACACCTTCAACTAATATTTTTTCAAATTTTTCAACTCCTAAGAATTTAAAAGAATCATGAAAATAATTTACGCCATGATTTAATTTCCAATCCATAATTTTAGGATATACTCCACCTGAGGATTGAATATATATCATCTGTCTTTCCTTATCTCCTAATAATCCTTCTACATTCTCTGGCTCAACCTTTATAGTCTTATTATTTATTATAACGCAATCAACATAAGATTTAAGTCTTGCTGGAAAACTTATACTCCACATTGGAGCTGCAATAACGTAAGTATCTGCACTTAAAAATTGATCACAAAGTTCATTTATTCTATCTACTCCTTTTTTATCTTCACTTGATAATGCATCATATTCAGCTCCTGTAACTGTTTCAGCTCTTGTTTTAAACATTTTATAATTTAATTCTGGTATATAATCTTTATAAAGATCTAATTCTTCTACTTCAAAATCTGGATTTTCAGCCATGTAACTTTCTATAAATTTTCTTGCTACAGTTTTACTAGTAGATAAATGTTCCGGTTTAGTATTTACAGATATATATAATAACTTTTTCATTTAAACACCTCCAATTTTACAATTATTTTTTGCTTATTTAATTTATTTATTCAAGTAATAAGATAAAAGTTATAATTTTATAATTTTTATTATTCTATAACTATAAAAAAAATTCATCTATGATTTTAACTTAAATTAAGATATTCTTTATTAAATAACATCTATTATTAATAAAAAATTAATAGTATTAACTTAAATAAGATGTTATAATAACTTAACATAAAACTTGAGGAGGAATTAGGGATGGAAATTTACATATGCAATGAATGTGGTTATATTTATAATCCAAATAAAGGAGATACAGATAACGGTATAAAACCTAATACACCTTTCGAAGAACTACCTCATGATTGGTTTTGCCCTATATGTTCAAAAACTAAAGAAAATGAATCTTTAAAATCTGCTTAGTTTAAAATATTTTTATAAAAACAATATTATAATCCGAAATTATCCATTATTATTAAATTTTAAAATTAATAGACTGTTGATATTTTAATATCAGCAGTCTATTAATCAATTTATCACTATTACAAAAATGAATCTAATTTTAATAACTTAAATCCCGAAAATTAAAATTAATTAATAATTTTTATTAAAAAAAACTTAATATTATTTATTTTAAAATTATGTTATAATAAATCCATAGAAAATTTAAAGAGGAATTATATATGAAAAAATATGTATGCAATATATGGAGTTATGTATATAATCCAAATAAAGGTGATTCAGATAATAATATTGAACCTAACACTCTTTTTTGAAAAACTACCTAATGATTGGTTTTACCCTCTATGTGTAGTTGAAAAATATGAATTTTCTGAAACAGATTAATTATTAAGCTTATTCCCAAATTAATTATATATATTTATTGAATACCAAAAAACACTCATTATTTTAAAAACCTTTCCTAAAAAAGATAAGAAGTTACTTATAATATTATAAGTAACTTCTTATCTTTTTATTTATTAGGATCAAAGACTACAGTTAAAAGCATCTTAAATCTTTCCTTTGCTAAAAGTGCATGTGGTCTGTTTACCGGCATAACTATAGTCTCTCCTTTTCCAACATTAAAAATCTCCTCATCTATGGTAATTTCACCTTTTCCATCTAATATATATACCATAGCATCTCCTCCAGCTGTATGAGAACTAATTTCTTCATCTTTATCAAAAGCAAATAATGTAACACTTAAAAATTTGTTTTGAGCAAGTGTTCTGCTTACTACTGTTCCTTGTTGATATTCTACAAGGGACTCCATATTAATTACTGTAGATTTGTCTATATTTTTTATTAAATCTTTACTCATATCAAAATTACTCCTTATAAAATCATATAGTATCTCTATATTATTTTATTCCCATATATATAAAAAATATTTATCCTATTATTTTTCATTTTTATATAAATTAAAAAATAATCTAACTAACCATATCAAATTCATTTATTATTAATTAATAATTTTTATTAACAAAATATTAATATCATTTAGTATAAAATATGATATAATAAATCATAGAAAGAAACTTAAGGAGGAATTATATATGAAAAAATACGTATGTGATATATGTGGTTATGTTTATGATCCATCTAAAGGCGACCCAGATAATGGTATAGAGCCAAACACACCTTTTAAAGATTTGCCTGATGATTGGACTTGTCCTCTATGCGCAGTTGAAAAAGATGAATTTTCACAAACAGATTAATTACTATTAAATAAGCTATTACTAAATTTAATATATATTGTTTATACTAAAATTTATTTAAAGATGATTTAAAATAAAAATTCTCATTATTTCAAAACCTTTCCTTATAACAAAATACAAATAATAAACTGTTGATATTAATATCAACAGTTTATTATTTATTATCTATATTATTTTTCATTATCTTATTTTACTCTACACATAGATAGAAAATATTTGTGAAATTCTAAATCATCTGAAAGTTCAGGATGAAATGATGTTGCTAACATATTATTTTCTTTAACTGCTACTATTTTATCATCTAACTTGCACAAAACTTTTACCTTATCACCTATTTCTATAACCTGTGGTGCTCTTATAAATATAAGAGGAATTTTCTTACTGGAAATATTATTTATTTTACTATAAGTTTCAAAGCTGTCTAATTGACTACCATAACTATTTCTTTTTACTTTTATATTCATAACTTTTAAATACGCATCTTCTTCATCTTGTATTTTATCTGCTAAAAGTATCATTCCTGCACAAGTACCCCAAACAGGCATACCTTTTAATATTTCTTCTTTAATAGGATCTAAAAGATTCATTTTTCTAAGTATTTTTCCTATAGTAGTACTCTCTCCACCAGGTAATATTAATCCTGAAATTTCTTTAAGTTGAGAGGGCTTTTTTATCCTTAAAACTTCTACATTTAGCTTTTTTAAATGGTCTATATGCTCAAAAACTCCTCCTTGAAGATCTAATACTCCTATTTTCATGTTACCAGCCTCTTTCTGCCATCTTACAATCTAAAGTTTCAATTTCAAGACCATCCATTGCTTCACCTAAATTTTCAGACACTTCTGCTAGTTTTTTTGGATCATCATAATATGTTGTAGCAAGTACAATAGCTTTAGCTCTTTTTTCAGGATTACTAGATTTAAATATTCCTGAACCTACAAATACACCTTCCGAACCTAATTTCATCATAAGTGCTGCATCAGCAGGGGTAGCTATTCCTCCAGCAGCAAAATTAACTACAGGGAGCTTTCCTTCTTTCCATACATATTCAATCAACTCATAAGGAGCATTAATATCTTTAGCTATAGTCATTAACTCTTCACTAGATGCACTTTTAACTTTTTTTATTTCATCCATGATGCATCTCATATGTGTTACTGCTTCTACAACATTACCAGTACCTGCTTCTCCTTTTGTTCTAATCATTGAAGCCCCTTCTCCAATCCTTCTTAAAGCTTCACCTAAATTTCTAGCTCCACAAACAAAAGGGATTTTAAAATCTTTTTTATTTATATGATATACATTGTCTGCTGGAGTTAAAACTTCACTTTCATCTATAAAATCTACATCTAAAGCTTCTAATATCTCAGCTTCTACAAAATGTCCAATTCTAACTTTAGCCATAACAGGAATAGAAACTGCTCTTTTAATTTCTTTTATCATCTTAGGGTCTGACATTCTAGCTACTCCACCTTCTTTTCTTATATCCGCTGGAACTCTTTCTAATGCCATAACTGCACAAGCACCTGCTTTTTCTGCTATTTGTGCCTCCTTAGCATTTGTAACATCCATTATAACTCCGCCTTTAAGCATTTTAGCAAGATCCTTGTTTAGTGAATATCTTTCCATTTTTAATCCCCTTTCACTCTTATCAAATTTTACGCACACTAAAATAAATAACTAACATTAGTATTTTTGTAATCTATTCTTTTAAAATGCTATTAGTACACCTATTAAAAAATCCAATTTATTATATATAACAAAATATAAATTCTAACTTTAAGTTATTATTTTTCATATGCTTAAAGATATTATAAAGTCCAATAATAGTTCCTACAAATGAATCGATACATTTACCCTTATACTATCTATAAAATAATAAAAAAGGTAACAGTTAAAATGTTTAAATAAACATTTCACTGTTACCTTCTTTAAATTATAATTTATCTTTATTTTTTAGCTAAATCAAATACTTGTAAATTTTCTTTATCTATACCTTTTGTTTTTACATTTGCCATAGCTCTTAATGTATCTAAAGATGTTATAACTCCTATATTTCTCTCTATAGCTTCCCTTCTTATGTGGAATCCATCTCTTTTAGAATCATTTCCTTTAGTAGGAGTATTCACTACTAAATCTACTTCTTTATTTTTTATTACATCTATTATATTTGGATGATCTTCCTTTAATTTTCTAACTTTTAAAGTATTAATCCCTTCCCTTTCTAAGAGCTTAGCTGTGTTTGAAGTTGCTACAAAATTTATTCCTAATTTATTAAGATCTTTTGCAATATCTATAAATTCTTTTTTGTCATAATCCTTAATGGTAGCTAAAATTGTAGCATTTTCTTTTTTAATATACATATTAGCTCCTACAAATCCTTTATACAAAGCTTCATCAATATTTTTACCAACTCCAAGAACCTCTCCTGTAGACTTCATTTCAGGTCCCAATGAAACTTCTACATTAGGTAATTTTTGCGTTGAAAAAACTGGCACTTTAACAGATACTAAATCTGGCTCTTTGTATATATCTACTCCATAGCCTATATCTTTTATTTTTTCTCCAATCATAACTCTAGTTGCTATATCTACTATTGGAACTTTACTTACTTTACTTATATAAGGAACAGTTCTTGAAGCTCTTGGGTTAACTTCAATAACATATAATTCATCATTATACTCTATAAATTGGATATTTATCATACCTTTTATACCTATTCCTAAGGCAAGCTTTTTAGTATAATCTAAAACTTTTTCTTTTATCCTAGTACTTATATTTGGACTTGGGTACATAGTTATACTGTCTCCTGAATGAACTCCCGCTCTTTCTAAGTGCTCCATAATTCCAGGAATTAATATATCTTCTCCGTCTGAAATAGCATCTACTTCTATTTCTCTTCCCATTAAATATTTATCAATAAGTATTGGATTTTCAGTATCCTTTTCAAAAGCATTACTTAAATAATAAGTTAATTCTTTTTGATCATGTGTTATTTCCATCCCTTGACCACCTAATACATAAGAAGGTCTTACAAGAACTGGATATCCTAGTTTTTCTGCTTCTAAAATACCTTCTTCTACTGTCCATATTCCTTTTCCTTTAGGTCTTGCTATATTAAGTTTTTCTAAAAGTTCATCAAATTTTTCTCTATCTTCTGCCATATCTATTTGATCTGCTGTAGTTCCAAGAGTATTTATATTTTTTTCTTTTAAAATCTTAGCAAGTTTTATAGAAGTTTGTCCTCCAAATTGAAGAATTACACCATCAGGATTTTCTTTATCAATTATATTTAAAACGTCCTCTTCTGTAAGAGGTTCAAAATATAATTTATCAGATATATCAAAATCTGTACTAACAGTTTCAGGATTATTATTTATTATTATTGTTTCAATTCCTAATTTATTTAAAGACTTAACACAATGAACTGATGCATAATCAAATTCTATACCTTGTCCTATTCTTATTGGACCAGATCCTATAACTATAACTTTCTTTTTATCTGAAACTTTTACTTCATCATAAGTTTCATAAGTAGAATAATAGTATGGAGATAATGCCTCAAACTCTCCTGCACAGGTATCTACCATTTTATAAACAGGTTTTATATTCCATATACTTTTCAACTCATGTATAGCTTCTGAAGTAACATTTAACATATCCGCTATTCCTTTATCTGAAAAACCTTTTTTCTTTAACTTATAAAGCCATTTTTTATCTAAGTCATCTATTGTACTTAACTTTAATTTTTGTTCTTCTAAAACTATCCATTTGAATTTTTCTATAAAGAATTTGTCTACCCCTGTTATTTTTGAAACTTTATCTATTTTATAATTTCTTCTAATCATCTCAGCTAAAGCAAAAATTCTTTCATCATCTGGAGTTACTACTTTTTCTTTAAGTTCACTCATAGTCAAATCTTCAAATTTACTATGCTCTAGTGAAAATTTTCCAATTTCTAAAGAACGAATTCCTTTTAAGAATGCTTCCTCAAAATTTCCTCCTATAGCCATTATTTCTCCTGTTGCCATCATTTTAGTTCCTAAGGATCTATCTGCTTTTTGAAATTTATCAAAAGGCCACTTTGGAATTTTAACTACTACATAATCAAGAGAAGGTTCAAAACATGCGTAAGTTTTTTTAGTAACTGCATTTTTTATTTCATCTAAAGCATACCCTAAAGCTAATTTTGCAGCTACTTTCGCTATTGGATATCCTGTAGCTTTAGAAGCTAAAGCAGAAGATCTACTAACTCTTGGATTTATTTCTATAACTGCATATTCAAACGAATCTGGATTTAATGCAAATTGTACATTACATCCTCCTTCTATTCCTACTGCATTTATTATATTTATTGATGAAGTTCTAAGCATTTGGTATTCTTTATCAGATAAAGTTTGACTTGGAGCCACTACTATACTATCTCCAGTATGAATACCTACAGGATCTATATTTTCCATATTACAAACTGTTATACAATTTCCAAATTCATCTCTCATAACTTCATATTCTATTTCTTTCCAGCCTTTAACACTTTTCTCAATAAGCACTTGCCCTATAGAACTTAATTGAAGACCAGACTCTAATATAGTTTCTAACTCTTCTTCATCTTCAGCTATTCCTCCACCAGTTCCTCCTAGGGTATAAGCCGGTCTTACTATAACTGGATAACCTATTTTAGTTGCAAATTCTTTTCCTTTTTTCATATCTGTTATTATTTCACTTTGTATAACCGGTTCCCCTATTCTTTGCATCATAGATCTAAAAAGTTCTCTATCTTCCCCTTCTTTTATAGATTCTATGGATGTTCCTATAACTTTAACATTATATTTTTGGAGTATTTTTTTATCATAAAGTTCTACTACTAAATTTAGACCTGTTTGTCCACCCATCCCAGCTAGGATGCTATCTGGCTTTTCTTTTACTATAACTTTTTCTACAAATTCTATTGTTAAAGGCTCTAAATAAACTTTATCTGCTATTTCTTTATCTGTCATTATAGTAGCTGGATTACTATTTATAAGTACAACTTCTAATCCTTCTTCTTTTAAAGCTTGACATGCTTGAGTTCCTGAATAATCAAATTCTGCAGCTTGACCTATTATTATAGGACCTGAACCTATAACTAAAACTTTTTTTATATCTTTATTTAATGGCATTTAAGTACCTCCCAAATCACTATTTTTCTCAATCGTCTTCGTTTTTTTAATTTTAAAACCGTCTATTATAAAGAATATTCCATAAATCTATCAAATATATAATCACTATCTTTAGGTCCTGGACTTGCCTCTGGATGAAACTGTACAGAAAAAATAGGAAAGTTTTTATGTTTCATACCTTCAATAGTTTGGTCATTCACATTAATATGAGTAACTTCCATATTTTCCGGCAATGTATCCACTACATATCCATGATTTTGAGAAGTTATATGAACTCTGTTTCTTTCTAAATCTTTAACTGGATGATTGCATCCTCTATGTCCAAATTTAAGTTTAGAAGTTTTTCCTCCAAGACTTAGTGCTAAAAGTTGATGTCCTAGGCAAATTCCTACTATAGGCTTTTTCCCTATAAGTTCTTTTATATTTTCTATAACTTCTTTTAAATCTTCTGGATCTCCTGGGCCATTTGATAAAAATATTAAATCTGGATCTTCTTTTAAAATATCTTTTGGCTTTGAAGTTGCAGGAAATACTGTAACTTTACATCCTCTTTTTAAGAAAGATCTTATTATATTTTGCTTTATTCCAAAATCAATAATAGCTACATGCTTGCCCTCACCTTTTATAATATATTTACCCTTTGTTGTAACAGTTGAAACTGCTTCTTTATTAGAAAAATAGTTAAAACAAGTTTCAATTTCATGTTTTGAAATATCATTTTCTAAAGCTATTATGCCTTTCATAGTACCACTATTTCTTAAAATTTTAGTTAAAGCTCTAGTATCTATACCTTCTAACCCAGTTATTTTATTTTCTTTCAAATAATCTTCAAGTTCTATTTCTGATCTAAAGTTACTAGATGATTTACATTTTTCTCTAACTATAAAACCTTTGACTTTAGGAGCATTTGATTCCATATCTTCTAGGTTTATTCCATAATTTCCTATAAGAGGATATGTCATTGTAACAATTTGACCATAATAGGATGGATCTGTAAGCACCTCTTGATACCCTGTCATACCAGTATTAAATACTACTTCACCTACAGTGTTTTTAAGATACCCAAACGCCTTTCCTTTAAATACCATTCCATTTTCTAATATAAGATTTGCTTTCATATATAGACCTCCTTCTCTTCTGATAGTCAAAATACACTTTTGAAGGTCTTTAAATTTAAAATAAAAGAGTAATCAAAAAATCATTTTTTAAGTCAAAAAATGATCCTTCTATTACCCTTTAATATTCAAAAGCATTGAACTTAACAAGTTCACTTGTAACTATATTTATTTTTTTTATTGCACAACAAAAAAACATTTTCATAATTTATACCTCTTTCTGGCCTCTCTGGACCAAATTAAAGTGCATTTTCAACATCAGTTTTTCTTATAACTTATTTTAGTTTATGTATAAAAATAAGTCAAGGTAAAATTAGTATTTTTTTATAATTATACATAAGTTTTTTTATTTTCCTAAGTTTTTTATAATTAAATAACGTAAAAATATTTAAAAATTCAATATTTTTGAAAAACATTTGAATATTTATTCATTAAAATGTATAAAATTAACCTTTTTCAATAATACTCTACCTCTTTTTATAGAAGCTTCTATGTAATTTAAAAACACATTTGTGAATAATTATAATTATCCTATATATTATATCAAATAGAGAATCTCTATCATATTATGATAACTGTAAAAGTATTTATTTATAACCTCGTTATGTTATTTTATTATTAAAATATATAAGGATGATATATATGAATATTTATTGTGATAAAAAAACTTCTGTTATACGTATTAGAAACTATGAAGACTATAATATATACGGATCTGACAATGATAATTGCTTTTTAAAAAAGCTTATAATATTAGACCATATAAAAACTCATAAGACAATCAATATAAGAAATCTATCCATAGAAAATATATATTTCTATAGCTATTCTTCTAAAATTAATTTAGAAAATTGTAAGATAAAAAATATACTTTTAACCTCAAGTTCTTTTAATCTACTAACAATTGGTGACAATACTTGTATAGACAATATTTCAATTGAAAGCAAAAAACACACTACTATAGATTTTAAAAGTAAAATTTCTAATATTAATAATATAACTATAAATAAAAGTATGGATAAAAAATATATTCCTGATATATTTCTATTTGGTAACTTTAAAGATTGTAATTTAAAAATTAATAGTAATATTTCTTTAACTTGTGGAAATTTTCATATTTTTAATCCAATAAAAATAGATATAAAAAGCTCTTACAACAACTCAATAAAACTAGGTGGAAATTTTAACAAAGCACAAATTGATATACTAAATTGCAAGTATATAAGGGGAGATACTATAAATATCCCTGAAAATGTACTGATAATAATACACCCTAAAATATCCTTTTCTAATATAGTATTTGATGGTAATCTTAAAAACTGTAATATAAAAACAAAAAATAAAGGCATTATAACTTTGAAGTCTTTTTTTATTAAAAAATTTATTGTTGATGAAAACAGTGAAATAACTTTATATTCCAAAACCAATACAATTTTTAAATTATTAGGCATAAAAGGATCTCTAAAACTTGATGGTTCCTATGCTTGTGTAAAAAATCTTTTAACACAATGTATCCTTCTAAAAGATAGAGCTCTATTGAGTATAAACTCTAATAATTTAGATTTATTACCTTTAAAACCTATGTTGCCTTGTATAAATAACCTATTAAAATATTTTATAGAAGAAAAATCAGAAACTTTAACTCTAAACCAAATAAAATGTAACTGTATAGATCCTAATATAAATTTAAATATATATAAACTTATAAAATTAAATCCTTATTCTAATATGTTTAATTTAAATGAAAGAAAAGATATGCTGCTTTATAGTGAAAAAGAACCTAATATTTCAAATCCTGATTCTCATATATTTATCTTAATCTTTAAAATATATTATAAAGATTTATATTTTTATAAGTCAGTAATATTAAAAGCTAAATATTTATATTTACAAATTGACTATGAAAGTCATCAATGTATAATAGAAAACAATATAAATACCCTTAATTATGTATTTAATCAAAATTGGATAAATAATATAAAGTTAAAAGAAAATATAAATATTACAAACTTTAGTTTAAATATAAATAGAAGAAATTTAATCATAGATTTAAATAATAATAGTTTTTTACTAAATAATATAGTAATATCAGATTCTAAAACAGTAATAAAAAACGGTACCATTTACTTAAATAGTATAGACTTATGGAATAAGCACACAAGAAATGATATTACAAACAAAAGTTTTGTTAAAGTATTTAGCACCAACCTAAAATCTATATTAAAATGTTTAAATATAAAAATACTAGATTTTAGCTATAACGTAAAACTAAGCCCTTCTGATAATATATTTTTATTTTATATTGGTGATTCTACATCTTCAAATATGATTGATTTTAAACTAAAAAATAGTATTATATCTATAAATAATAATACTATGAATAATTATTATTTAATAAATACTTTTGCCAAAAACAATTATATATACAACAATTCTTTTTATGGATTTAAAAACTTTATAAAAATACAATCTTTAGATAACTGCTCCTATTGTAATTCCTATTTATCAGAAAATGATTTTTCTAAATCCATAGAAAACAATACTAATATTTTAGAATTAATTCCTTTTAAAAATAGTAAAGGAATTAATATAAATGATGAAAAAATCCCTTCAGATTTGGATAAAAAAGAAATGAAAAAAATATTACTTCAAATAGGATATTCTTTAACAGAAGGTTCTACAAAAACAAAACCTAATATAATAAATAAAGGTTCTCGTATAAAATTATATAAAAACCAGTATTGTATTTCTTATGTGATATTAATATACGATGGAATCAGTTGGGTAGAAAAGTTAATTCCACCTGTTTTATCTCCTGATACTACCTATAATGATATGAGTCATGTTATTATAATCACATTTCCTCCAGATAAAGTTTGGGTAAATGGATTAATTTCCATAGAAATAATAAACAGTTCAACACATCTTCTAAAAAATAATGAATACCATATTGATAACAACTTAGGAAAGCTATCCATAAAAAATGTAATACTAAATGAGTATGAAATTCCTCTATACCAAGGTCTATTAGAACCTGGTATAAATAAAATTATTATAAAATCCAAAAATTATGATACTGCTAAAACTATACAAATTATAAAAGCTATACAAATAGTAGAATTTAAAAATGGTATTGGAAAAGCTATAACTAGAATAAATAAAGAAGGAATTAATCATATAAAAGCTAGTTTAATTTCGAATAAAGAAAAAATAGATTTAGGTTCTCCTATTAAAGTTGATATAAATCCAAATTAAAAATTAGGTGGTATGTAAAAAACTACACTACCACCTTTTTAGTAGCTATCTATTTCCACTTCATACAATCCATCTATAATTGAATCCTCATCTTTGTTTATTATTTCTATATTTGTATTTATAATTTCACCTTTATTGAAATTTTTTTTATCTGTCCATATTTTACACTTATTACTGTCTATAGGTTTACTTATAATTATAGGCTCACTATTAAAACATTCATCTGTGTCATCAATATTTTCTATAGAAAATATATATTTACCTTCATATTGGCTTTCTACTTTTATAGACAGCAAACTTTCACCTTCACAATCAAATTTTTCACAAAAATATATTTTAACTTTATTAGATATATATTCATGGTCAACTATTTGAAAAGTTAAAACATCTTTTAAATCAAATCTAATATAAGGTATAATTTCATAAAAACAATCGGATATATCTTCATTATAAAAAATATTATAGTCTATAAAATTATCATCATTCAAATAAATGTTTATCTGGTTTTTTTCTATATGTGCTATATTAGGTTTTAATTTAAATTTTATTTTATCTAAATCTATCTTTTCTATATTTATTTTCACCTTATTAATACTCACTAATAAATCACACCTTTATAATGTATAATTAAAATTTAGGGCCATCTAAATGATAGCCCTAAATTATTATTTAAATAAGATTTGCATATAATGATACTTCACTGTTTCCTGCTAATGGGTTATCTGAAGAATCTTTTAAAGTAACTAATAAGTTTACATCTAATCCTCCAGCTGGAATAACTTGAACTAAATAAGGTTTTGTAAATTGAGGGTCTATAGAACTATTAGTAGCATCTGGTGGATTAACAAAAGTATAATTAGCAGATGCTTTATTTAATGTTTCACCATCTGCACTATCAATTACAAAACTATATTCTCCTGGGGTGGTCATATTATATTGATAAGTGGCTTCACCATTTGAATCAAATAATTGAGAAAAATCTACAAATAATCTATCTGATTCATTAGCTCCTTTAACAATTTTAGTAATTAAATAATTGGTATTTAAAAGTTCATTTCCTGAATTAAATCCTATTTCATAATTTCCATTTGTTGCATCTGTAGTATCTAATGTCCAGTTAGCTGAGTCTATACTCCCAGATGAATCTTGCAATTGAAAATCAGCTTGAACAAGATCAGTAACAGGACTAGAAGCATTTTCAACATAAACTTTTACTTTTTCTATTTTAGAAGTATCACTTGCTAACGGAGTAACTGATTTTAAAGTTAAATCATAATAATTAGCCATGAAAGAACTTCCTTTCTTCTTTTATAAAAATTTCCCCTACTATATAATAGTATACTTGTCCCAAAAATGTGATTAAGATATAAAAAGTTACACTAAAATAGAGTAAGAAAATAACAAATTGATTATTAATTTATTATTTTTTTATCCCATTTTTTTATAATATATAAATAAAATTATATTCTAATATTATTATTATAATTAATGTATAAATATATATTAATTAGTAATATTTTTAATTAATTTATGCTATAATTCAGTTAAGATTGTTAAAATATTAATTAACACTCATACTTTTAAGGGGGATAAAAATGAATTCATCTATTGTTAATAAAAACAAAGGACTTCTTTTAGCACTTATTGCCTCTATATCTTGGGGATATATAGGTATACCTAGCAGAACTCTACAGTCTATTAATTTAAATTCTTGTGCCATTGCTTTCTTTAGAACCTCAATAGCTACTATACTTTTTTTAATCCTTATCATTAGAAAAAACATTAATTATTTAAAAATCAATTGTAAAGGTTTACTTGAATGTTTTGCCTATGGTATTATTGCCATTTGTGGTTCTTTCGTTACCTATAATCTAGCTATTGAACATATTTCTATAGCTCTAGCCACTATGCTTATGTTTATGTCTCCCCTTTGGGTTTTAATAATATCTTATTTCTTATTTAAAGAAAAATTCACATCAAAAAAAATTTCATCTATGATTTTAACTTTAAGTGGCTGCTTTATAGTCTGTGGTCTTTATAATCCCACTATTCTTTCAATAAACTTAGTGGGTATGGTATATGCTATTATTTGCAGTTTTTCATTTGCTTCTCAAACTATTTTAGGTAAAATTGCTGTAAAAAAATATAATCAAAATACTTTCTTATTTTATTCATTTTTATCTTCCTCTATAGCTTTATTACCTTTTATAGATATAACATCTACTATAAACACAATAGTCTATACAAATAATTTTTCATTTATAATAAAAGATATACTTATTTTAGGAGTAATTAATACTTTTATAGCTAGTAGCGCCTATACAAAATCTATTAACTTTATAACAGCTAATACTGCTAGTGTAATTGCTACCTTACAATTAGTTATAGCATCAATTTTAGCATACTTTATATTAGGTGAATCACTATCACTTATTCAAATAATAGGTATGGGATTAATAATCTTATCAATATTATTACTAGAATTTAAAAAAGAAACTTTCATTTATATTTTAAGTAAAGTAAATCTCAACAGAAAAACTCTTCATTATATAAAAAAATCCTAACTTAGTTTTTAAATAGATACTAAAAAATATTAACTAAATACATCAAAGAAACTATATTTTCTTTAATATATAATAGAACAATCTTATATATATTAATAAGATTGTTCTATTTATAATTATTAAAATTTAATATAAATTAACCTACACTTAAATAACTTCTACTTTATAACTACAAGAAAATGTTTCTCCAATGTTTAATTTTTCTATTCCTTTTTTATCTTCTATTTTACCCTTTGATTTTTCTAAATCAGGTATGCCATACCATGGTTCAATACATAAATAAGGGGACTTTGGTGAATGTTTTGTCCAAATTCCTAAATAAGGGAACCCCTTTATAGTAATTTTTATTTTCTCTTCAGTTTTACCATCTTTAATAAATATTGAATCTAAATTACTACTGTCAAATATAAGTGCATCATCATAAAACAAATCGTATTTAAGCAATAATTCTTTTTGATTTTCAATTATTTTTTTCTTTTTATCTACTATAATACCAGTTTTTAAATCTGCCATATATGTCTCTAAGTTTACTTTATCCTCAAATTCAAGATATTTATCACCTTCTCTTATATCACAATTAAATGCAGGATGACCACCTATTGAAAAATACATTTCTTTACTGTCTTTATTGTTAACTTTATATGTTATGTCAAGGATTTTTCCTTTAATCTCATAAATAACATACAATTCAAAAATAAAAGGATATTTTTTCATTGTATCTTCGTTACTTTTTAATAAATATTTTAATTTTCCATCACTTTTTTCTACAAGCTCAAATTCAGAATCTCTAGCAAATCCATGCTTTGACATTCTATATTCTTCACCTTTATATGTATATTTTCCATTCTTTGAAGCTCCTACAAAAGGAAATAATATAGGTGCATGCTTACCCCAATATTTAGGATCTCCTTGCCACAAATATTCTTTATCATTTTCCAAAGATTTAAAACTACAAATTTCTGCTCCATGACTCTTTACGGATATGCTTATTAAATCATTTTTAATTGTTTCAATCATTTAAAATCCTCCTTTTAGGTTTATGAAAATAAATACTGAATTTATAACTATATTTCTAAGCATAAAAAAATTCACTCTTTAATTGTAAAGCTTTATTACAACATACATTTTAATATTTTATTAATATCTTATTAAATATCAGTAACATTTTTGTTATATTAATGATATAATCTTATTGGTATTATTATTCTATAAATCATAAAATTGTAATATTACTTCAGGAGGATTTAGAAATGAATATCTTAAAAGATAAAAAAAATAAGGGTCTTATATTAGCTTTGGCTGCCGCTGTATTTTGGGGATACATGGGTATACCTAGTAAACATTTACAGAACTTAGGAATAACCCCTTTCTCTGTGGCTTTTTATAGAACTTCTGTAGCAGCTGTTCTTTTTGCTTTATATGCTATAAAAAAAGATTTTAAAAGCCTAAAAGTAAATATAAAAAGTTTGTTATTCTTTATGTTTTATGGCATAGTTGCTATAGCTGGATCTTTTATAGGCTATAATGTATCTATAAATTACGTACCTATAGCTTTAGGTACCATGCTTATGTTTACTTGCCCTTTTTGGGTTGTAATTCTATCTTTTTTCTTATTTAAAGAAAAGTTTACTATAAAAAAAATTATATCTATGATTTTAACTTTAATTGGTTGCTTTATGGTATGTAAAATATATAAATTTGGATCTATGTCTATAAATATTAAAGGTATTATTTTTGGTCTTGGATCTGGTTTTGCTTTTTCTATGCAAACAATTTTAGCAAAAGTAGCTGCTAAAAAATATAACCAAAGGGTTTTCTTATTCTATTCATTTTTATTTGCTTCTTTATTTTTAATACCTTTTATAAATCTAAAATCCACTATAGCAATAGTAGTAAATAGTTCAAATTCTATATTTATAATAAAAAATATACTTATATTAGGTATAGTAAATACATTTATAGCTAATGGCTCTTATATTACATCTGTAAAATATATAAAAGCTAGTACTGCTAGTATAATATCTACTTTAGAATTAGTAATAGCTTCTATTTTTGCATATTTTATATTTAATGAATCTTTAGATATAGTACAGCTATTAGGGATGATATCAGTAGTTACTGCAATAGTTTTATTACAACTAAACAAAGAAAATGTACTTAAAATCTTTAAAAACATTCATTCTAGATATAATAAAACTTTAAGTAAAAATAATTTCAATTAGATATTTAAATCTATATAATAACTTAAAGCATATATAAATAAGCTTTCTTATTTTAACTTATTCATATATGCTTCTATACTTTATTTAACATACTTTTATAACTTTACTTATAAAACAAATATCTTAATTTCAATTACATTACCCTTAAATCCTAAGAAATAAATTCTACTTTTAAACTAGCAACATCCTGATTTCATTTCTATTCTTTTTCCTGTAGAAATAGCCTTATAAAGTTGCTCTTCATTTGGATAGTTTTTAACTGAAATCACTTTCCCTGAAACTGAAATTAATGGAACTATTTTTGGTAATATAAAATCTAAATTTGATTCATCAAGTATAAGTCTTTCACCGCTATCCAACATTATTTTATTTATTTTTTCTATAAAGTCTTTTTTATTTTCTTTTGTAATTTTATAAATTTTAAAATTCCAACTAGAGTGGTACTTTTCATTAAACCTTTCTACTAATTGATCAATTGTAAATGAGTTACTTTCTCCACAATTACATCCACATCCACAACTACTGTTGTTATTAAGAAGCTTATTATTTAATACTTCATTCAACATAAAAATTTCAATTATTTTCTTATTCATACTACTTATCACCTTTCATATATCATATTTATTAAAATTAAACTGGACAAATATTTCTACATTTTCCACATCCACATTTATCAAGGTCTCCTTTTTTATATGGCACATCTCTTATAGGACATACCTTTAAACATTTCATGCATTTAATACAAATACCTGAAACTTTTTTATCCCCTATAAGTGGAGCATCTGTAATAATTGCACCTAAACTTGTTGTTAATCCAAATCCTTTAACTACCAAAGAATTAACAGGACTTAATTCACCAATTCCAGCTTCAATTCCCATTTTCACAAGGGATAAATCTTTGCTAGTTCCTTCTATTACAGTAGAATTATATCCTAGTGAATCTAGATATCTAATAACTTCACTTTGGGCTGAAATGGTACCTAAATAATCACTAAACCCTCCCATCTTATCATTACTATTTTTCTTTTTTCCTTCTGCAAAAACTATTATAGATTTAAATCCTTTTAATAATTTTCCAGGATCATATTTCTCTGGTATATTTCCCATAGTTTCTTTTGTTGTTACACCAACTTTATCAAATATATTTAATATATTTTTTATTTTTTCTGTTATATTTTTATCTTTATTAGTTACTTGTAGCATTAAAACAACTATCCTCCTTGTTATAACTTAAATTTTAAGCACTTCACTAATAAAGACGAAGACTTTAACAAAGGGTCACATTTTTACTTATAAAAAATTAACTTAAATATAAAAACTCCAATGTTTATATATATAAACATTGGAGTTTTTAATAAAACTTTATTCACATTTATCATGGCATTTTTTGCATTCAAATTTTTTCTGTTTGAAATCAACCACATTACCAAATGAATCTAACTGAAAATCACAGCATTGAAACAAAATATCTTTTAACTTAGCTTTTGCCCTTTGAACTCTCATTTTTGAACAGGATATTGTAATGTTAAGTTTATCAGAAACTTCTTTATGGGTCATTCCTTCTATATCATATAGAAAAATAGCTTCTCCATATTTTTTAGGGAGTTCAAAAATCATTTTTTTTAAACATTTACTTATCTCTTCATTCATATTATCTAATCTATCATAGTCTAATTCTTTCTCAAATTCTATAATATCAAGGGTTACATCTTTTTTCTTTCTATAATAATCAATAATTGTATTTTTAGTTATTTTATAAATCCATGAGCTAAGCTTTAATTGATCCTCTATTTTATTAATATTATTATGAATTTTCACAAAAACATCTTGAAGAATATCTTCTGCATCATACTTATTTTTCACTTTACTTTTAATATACTTATAAAGTTCATCACTAAATTCATTCCAAATACATTTAACTTTGTCCTCCATATTAGATCCTCCGAATTAAATTAAATATATTTATTATTATACCCTATATTTTTTAATCTTTACTACTACATAAAATAATTATTGGTTTATCCTTAATAAATGACTATAAAGCAATACAGAGCTCTAATAAATAGAGCTCTGTATTTAAATTTATATTAACTTTATGCTACATTTTTTGTAATTTGACTTTCCTTTCTTGTTTTAATTCTTATCCTTTTCTCTTCAGCATAAGCTACAATTAAAAGAAGTACAATTCCAATAACAAGGGCTCCATAAAATACAAAGAATACATCATTCCATCCATGTAAATGTATAGATCCAATATTTATTCCTGATGATTTAGGATCTGCTATTTTAGCTAAAGCAACTTTAGCTGTTGAATCTCCAAATAAATATCCAAAAGTACCACTAAGACCATTTGCAACTGCAATAGATTTTTTAGGAGCAAACCCTACAAGAGATACTCCAATTAAAAGTTGAGGACCAAATATTAGTGCTCCAAGGGCACACAATGAAACATTTATCATTAATACACTTGTAGCATATCTATATCCAAGTACTGCAAATCCAGTTAATACTAAACACACTACTGCTACAATAGCTCTTCTACCTTTTAATAAATCCGATACATAACCCCATGTAAGACTTCCTAAAAGTGCACCTATTTCAAAATAGAATATTGTATTTACCGCATCTCCCATTCCAAAATGTAGTTGCTCTGTAACATATAATGGTGCCCAGTTATCAATTCCTATACGTACTATATAAACAAAAACATTAGCTACACATAAAATCCAAATCCAAGGATTTTTCAATATATATTTTTTAAATATATCAAATTTACTCATCTTATCTAATTCACTATCTTCATTACATTTAGGCTCATTAAATATTTCTTCTGCTGAATTCCATCCTAATTCTTCTGGTTCATCTTTTCCAATGAATAAAATTGAAACGCTAACAACTATAGCTAAAATAGATGGAACTATAAACATTCCAGCAACATTTCCATGAAAAAATGTATTAGCTGCCCATAAAGCAAATACCCCTGCTAATGCTCCACCAATATTATGTGACATATTCCAAAATCCTAAATATCTCCCCCTTTTCTTAGTAGGTGTCCATCTAGAAATTGTAGAATAAGCAATTGGTCCACCAGGTGCTTGGAAAAATCCACTTAATCCCCAAAACAATAAAATAATACCAATAGGTTTCTTCCCTGACAATAATATAAATCCAATTATTAAAACCATAGTTGCAGACATTGCTAACAATACGGATACTACACGTTTAGCATTTTTTCCATCAACAATATATCCTAAAACAGTTTTTCCTATAGCATAAGTTATAGAAAACCCAAAACCTATATACCCTAGCTGACTAGTAGTAAATCCTAGCTGAGTCTTTAATAAAGGTTGTCCCGCCTTAAAATTATTTCTTATTAAATACATACACACATATGAAATAAAAACAACAAAGAATGCCTTTAAAAATTCTTTTAACCACTGTTTCCTTTGTACTTCAATTGGTACAGATACACTTTTTTTGTGAATACTAAAAAAATCAATTACTTTTGTCATATTACGCCTCCTGTTATAACGTTTTCATGCTATAACAAGATAATAAGTTATTATTTGCACATAAATACATAATAAATGTTTCATAAATGTAACATTTAAATCTAATTTAAATTATCCCATATTTTCATTAAATCCTCTCTTTTATTACCAGCTTCTGTGAAATCATATTCTTTATATATATTTAGTTTATAAAAATCCATATTTTCTTTTATTTTGATATCAGATCTAGTAGGCATTCCCATAGAGATTTTTTTTAAAGTATTACCTACTTCTTTTGAAGTACAAAAATCTATAAATAAATTTCCTATGTCTCCATTAGGACCATTTTTTATTTTTGAAACTGCATCTATATTCCATCCTGCATTATTAGGTATATTAGATATTATATTAAAGCCAGATTTTTTCACTAATAATTGATCCCCTAAAAAATTTATACCAATCAAATACTCACCTGTTCCTACCTTTTGTGCTGGTGTATATCCATTTATAGTAAACTTACCAACATTACTTTTTATTCCTTTTAAAAGCCTTAGAGCTTTATTTTTACCTAAAGTTTGCATAAGAGAAGCTATCATTGTATAAGCTGTACCAGAAGTTTTAGGATCTGGCATTACTATTTCACCTTTATATATAGGATTTAATAAATCTTCATAATTTTTAGGAATTTTAATTCCTTTTAAAGCAAATTCTTTTTCCCATCTATCCTTATTTATAGCAATAGATAATGGTTCTATTTCAATTCCTGTCCAGTAGCCCTTTTTATCTTTATATTGCTCTTGAATTTCACTATAATTTTCTGAAATATACCTTTCTGATAACTTTTCCTCTTTCATCATCTCATGAGCATCACAACTTCCTCCCATGAAAATATCTGCTTTAGGATATTTTTTTTCTAGCCTAACTCTTTCTACTCCTTTTTCTGTAGGCATCCTCATATATTCATAGGTACATCCTGTTTTTTCCTTAAAAAGCTCTAAAAGTGATTTGCCAACTTCATCCCTTGAAGCTACATATACTACCAAATGCTTTCCTTTCAAATCAGGATAACCATTTTTATAAGTTATATTTAAAGATTTCTTACCACAAGACGTTGTATTTAAAAGTGTAACTACTATAAAGATAAAACAAATATATTTTTTTAATTTCATGTTTTTCTCCTACCTAAAGCACATTTTAATAAATTAAAAAGCTAAAAATCAAAAATAAAATCTAATTAATTTTTCTGCATATATCATTTAAATTTCCTCTTATATATATATGTCTTCCATTTTCATCTCCCATATACTGCACAACAAAAAAATTATGATCATACACATCAATATTAACCACATTATAACTTTTAGACTTTAAAAAATCGTCATTTTCTTGATCTATGTAAACTTTTATATGTGCCGTTGGATTTTCACTTTTTGTTGTTAAATCTACAATTTCTTTATCATTTTCAATTTTATAGGATTTATAAATTATGTTTTTAATAGTTTCTTTATCTACATTTCCAAGCTTCAGTGCTTCTTTATCATTATTAGAAATTGTTACTTTATTTCTAGCATTTATAAAATTTCCTATATTCTTTGGAGTATATAAATACCCAAACAAAGTATTTTTCAAAGTATTTATAATAGGTACTTTATAGCTATCATTATATATATATTTATTCAATTTCAATGAATCCTTTATTTCAAAATCATCCTTCATTCCATTTAAATAATATATAGTTCCATTAATACTACCTTCTGTAATTTTATTAACTTGATTCTTTTCTTTCAAAGAATCATTTGTAATCTTATTCATTAGGTTCCATATTTGTTTTATAGAATTGTTATCTTCTAAAATATAACTTCCCCATATATTGTTGGAAATTTTAATTTTTACTGGTATAGACATATTAATTTTTTTTACTACTTCATCTTTATCATTTATTATTGTTACTTTATTATATAATTTACTATAATTTAGGTTAGTTACTATAATACAGAAAATTATTATAGAAAAATATATAAATATTACTTTTATCTTTCCATTAGTTTTTTTCATTTTTTATATCCTCTTGAATAAAAAAATTTGATTTATTAAAAATAATTTTTACACATGTATTTCTTTTATACTCACTAGAAATAAATATATTCCCCTTTTGTTTTTTCATTATTTCTTTACATATAGAAAGTCCTAATCCATTACCTTTATCTTCGTTATTCAAATTATATCCTCTATAAATAGGTTCAAATAACTTCTCTAAATCTTCATTTTTTATTCCTATTCCATCATCTGTAATATTCAATACTATACTAGAATTTTCTATTTTCATACTTATAGTAATATTCTTACATTCACTATATTTTATAGCATTGTCTAATACATTTAATATTACTTGTTTAGTTTTATCTTTATCTATAACTAAAGTTATGTCAAACAAATTCTTTACTATTTCTATATTATACTTTTCTAATCTAGGTTCCATAGTAGTTAAACTCTCTTCTACTATTTTCTTTAAATTACTCCTTGTCTTATCTATAATAAATTCACTCTTACCTAATTTTGATAAATATAATAATTCATCTACCAATTTAAGAAGTCTAGTTCCTTCTTTTTTTATATAAAATAGACTATCATCTATATCTTCTTTTTCTTTTAACCTTGGCATCAATTCTGAATATCCTATTATGGCTGTTAAAGGAGTTTTAAATTCATGGGTTACATTATCCAAAAAATCTTTTTGTTTTTTTCTTTCTTCTTTTAAACTTTCTATGTAGGTTTTTATATTATAAGACATTTTATTAAAAGTTTTTGATAAATCCTCTATTTCATCTCCACTTTTAATATCTATTCTATTTTCATACTCTCCAGCAGCTACCTTTTCTGAAATATTTTTCAGTTTCTTTATAGGTCCTGCTATATTATTTGAAAAAATATTACTTAAAAGCCAAGATATTAACATAGCTATAATTGCTATAATACCCATAATTATAAACATATTGTCTATGAGTTTCTTACCGCCATCTACACAATACACATACCTTACACAACCTAATGTATTATTTTTAAAATATATTGGACTGGAAAATAAAATATATATATTACCATCTATTTTTTTTACAATATATGCTTTGTTTCCTTTTATAGCATTATTTATATCTTCATCATATAAACTAAGGCTGTCCATAACTGAATCCTCTAATATTTCTCCATTTTTATTATAAATTTGTGTCCTAAACCTTAATCTGTTAGATATATATGTATTAATAAGTGAACTTTTACTTAAAAAGTTATCTTCCACATTCTTTTCATTATATTTCTCTATATAATTTGATATATAAAGTTGAGTTGTATAACTTTCTTTAGTTAAAAAATCTATAGAATTTTTTATAACATTGCTATACAAATTATTTATAGTTATTATGTATATAAAAACTATGGTAGGGATTAGTATTGCCATATTCATTAGCATAATTTTAGTCTTTATTTTTAATTTTATTTTTTTCACTAGCCCTCACACGTCCTCAAATATATTTACAACAAAATTTACAGCTAATCTTCATTAATATTAGCTGCATCTTTCTTAATATTTATAATTCTAATTTATACCCTACTCCATAAACAGTTTTAAGTCCTTGTGAATAAGGTGCTAGTTTCTTTCTAAGTCTCTGTATCAATATATCAACGGCTCTAGTGTTTCCTATATATTCATAACCCCATACCTTATCTAAAAATTCTTCTCTTGTAAATACTTTATTATAGTTTTTCATCATTAAAAATAATACATCAAATTCTTTATAAGTAGTATTTATTTCTTTTCCATCTATAAATACCTTTCTTTCATTTTTTAATATCCTTATTGACTTTATATTTATTTCATTGCTTTTAATTATTTCTTCTTTGCTTTTTCTGTTTAATCTCTTTGTTATAGCTTTTATTCTTAAAATAAGTTCTGCAGTGTTAAAAGGTTTTGTTATATAATCATCTGCCCCTAGCTTTAACCCTAATAATTTATCATTTATTTGACTTTTAGCTGTAAGCATTATAACTGGCACTTCACTGTCTATTTCATGAAATCTTTGTATAACTTCATGACCACTTATATCTGGAAGCATTAAATCTAATATAACCAAATCTGGATTTTCTCTTTTAAATTTTTCTATAGATTCCATTCCTGTACTACTAACTACAACTTCATATCTTTCTAATTTTAAATTCATTTTTACTAAGTTAAGAATGCTCTTCTCATCATCAACCACTAATATTTTCATAAAAACAGCCTCCTTATTTATGCATAGAAATTACTTTATAATATTAATCTGGTTTTAAACTAAATTAGATGATTTACTACCTTTTTTGATAAAAAACTACAAAATAAGGTAAAACACTATAAAAAGTATACCATAAAACATTAAAAGAAGACTATTTTATTTTAAAGTTCTGTTATATAAAATTCTAATGTAGCACCACCTAACCTATTATTATATGCTTTTATTTGTCCATTATAATTATTAACAATCTTTTTAGATATATAAAGCCCTAATCCAAAATGATTTTTATAATCTTCATCTTGATAAAAAGCTTTAAATAAATCTAATGTATCCTTAGTTTTAAATCCAGTTCCTGTATCACTACATTTAAAATAAATCTTTTTACTATCATTTTTATCACTATAAACTTTCAAAGATACTTTTCCTTCTTTAGTAAATCTTAAACTGTTGTAGAGTATATTATCTACTACCCTAAATAACATATTTTTATCTAAAATATATTCTTCTTTTCTTAAATTTATATGAAACTCAATAATTATATTCTTTTTTCTAATGAAGCTTTCTATTTCATTTTGTTTATATAAAAGTTCTTCCTTTAAATTAACTTTCTCTTTTTTAAAAAGAAAATTTTCTCCTTCTACTTTATAAAATAAAGATAAATTATCCGTTAATGCAGTCATCTTATCACAGTTTTTATTTATTATATACATATTGTTATCTATCTTAAAATCAGCTTCATCTTTTAAATCATCTATTATTTCAAGTTGACCTTTTATAACAGTTATTGGAGTTCTTATATCGTGTGATATAGATGAAACCATCATTCTACGTTCCTTATCTATTTTAGATAAATGTTCAATATTTTCTCTAAGTACTTTTACCATAGTATTAAATGATTTTTGAATTTTACTAAACTCTTTCCCTTCTACTCCATCAACATAAAAATCTAAATCACCATCACATATTTTTTCAGCCCCATTTAATAGTAAATCTACATTTTTTGAAATAGATTTATATAGTTTAGAAGTAAATAAAAATAAGTATATTATAAAATATATTATAGGAGAAAATAAAGCTATGAAAAATATAAGCATTCTTCCTTTACTGGTTTGAAAATTATTTTTTATAAAAGAAAAAGGAGCTTTAACAACATAAATAGCTTTTATATTGTTATCTTTAACTATAGGTATATATCTATAAATATAGTCATTACTGCATTTATCTTGATTTATAGAATTCAGTATTCTAAAATCATCATTTTTTACTGCTTTTTCCCCATACAAGTGTTTTCCTTTTAAATCTATAACTTCACCTTGAATTTTTTTACTATATTTTTTTATATCTATAAGATTTCCTTTTAAAATACTACTTCCATTTACCTCAACTTCTTTAGCTATTTTGTTTATATGTTTTATATAATGATCTGTTGTTTTAGTACCTCCTAATAACATAATCATTACAACTAATGCATATGTTATTATTGTTGTAATAACTGTATAAATAACTATCTTTAAAACTAAATTATAAAAATCTTTTTTTATAGTTTTATTTTTCATCTTTCACTTCCCACTTATATCCTAGTCCATAAACTGTACTTATATAAGATTTACTTTTATCTTTTCTTTTAATTTTTTTTCTAATATTTTTCATACTTTCTGTAACAGTTTCTAAATAGCTTTCTGAATCTAACCCCCAGGCATTTTCAAAAATTTTCTCTTTTGAAAACACTATATTTTTATTTGTAATTAAAAATTTTATGATTTTATATTCAGTTTTTGTTAACTTAATTTTTTCACCATTACAAAAAACTTCATTTGCTAAAACATCAATTGATATATTCCCAGAGGTTAATATATATACCTTTTTGTTTTTTATTCTTTCCTCTCTTCTTAAATGACTTTCAATTCTAGCTTTTAATTCTTTTAAGCTAAATGGCTTTGTTATATAATCATCTCCACCTACAGAAAGTGCTTCAACCTTATCTTCTTCTAAAACTTTAGCACTAACAAAAATTATAGGGCAAGATACTTTATCTCTAATAATCTTACAAAATTCCATTCCATCCATACCAGGCATCATTATATCTAATATAATTAAATCAAATCCCCTATTTATATTACTCAATGCTTCCTTACAACGATAAACGGTTTTAACATTATAATTATAATTTTCTAAATATCCTTTTATAGTAGTGCAAACATCTTCATTATCATCAATCACTAAAATTTGTCTGTTTTCTCCCATAGTCATCCTCCATATGTATAATAATTAATATAAGAACTTTTATTAAACCTATTATATAAAATTACTAGAAATCAAAATAAATTATCACATTGTTTATTTTATAACATATTTTACTATATTTTCAAGTAAGTTCTTTTTTATTTTATAAAATAGAAACTCTTTTAAAATTTAAATATAGTTATTACTTTATTACAAATTTATTTTTTATAGTTTAAAACTCTTCTGTATTCTAAGGTACTTTTAATTACAACTTTATATCTCTTTATCATATTTTTTTTAATAATAAATTAATTTTCTTCTACAATAAAATTATAGGGTCTATCCCACTAATAATAAATCATTCAATATATTGCATTTAATTTAAACTTATAAAACAGTATATTGTATGTTAATTTCTTAATGGAATAGCCCCTACTAAATAACTTATTAAACTTCTTAATTAATTAAATCAAATTACTTAAACATTACTAGTAAGATTTTCTTCCTTCCCACTTTTTAAACCATAAAGCTCCAATGATACATATAACCAAGAAAGATATAATTAAAATAGGCATACCTTTATAAAATTCCTTCATCATAATCATAGTACTATCCCCATATCTAGAATCTACAGCTCCTTTAAGTTTAGCTATTGGTAATATTCCTATTCTTCCACTCCAAGACCAAGGTATAAATTGCCATATTCTATCTCCCATGCCGGTCTGCATTAAAGCTCCAAGTATAGTACCACCAGCTGTTATTGCTATTGTGTGGCCCATACCAAAATTTATACTTATGATTAAATAGAAACCATATAAAAATAATACCCCTATTGTTGTAAAAAGTGTTCCTTGTAAGAATGGTCCATATTGAATATAGGCACCTTTATAAATAAATTTCATTCCTATAAGTAAAATCCCAAGAGATACAAACATATCAATTATAGTAATTAAAATTATCATAAATAACTTACCAAAATATATGGTATTTCTAGGTAATGGGCTAGCTAGTAATGCTCTAAAATCTCCAGAAGATTCCTCTCCCATAATATTAAGAGCTGTTAAAAGCCCTGCCATCAAGGTTAATCCTAAAGCTATAGTTTCAAAATAAAGGTTATAAACTTTAATTTGAAAAGTATAGTCAATTTTATAAACAGATATATAGGATAACACTAATGCTGGAAATAGTATTGGAACTAATAGTACTATATATCTAAAAGCTGTTCTTTTTGTTTTTATCCAATTTGATATGATAGCTCTCATTAAATCCATAATCTTTAACGAGCCTCCTTTTTAGCAAACCATAAACTTGTTAATATTGCTAATATTATAAATCCTACTACTGCTATAATAATTCCTATAGGTATTACTGAAGGATTTAATAAAGAACTTCCACTTTTTAAAAGTTCACCATTAGGATGTATTTTTAAAATTGGAGATATTAGTCTAACATTTATGCTCCAAGGGCATAAATACCAAAATGACTTTGGTGCAACTAAAGCTCCTCCTATAAAACCTACACAGGTTACAATTACTGATGCAAAACTTCCAAAGCTTTCAGATAAAAATAAACATATTGGAATCAATATAAGTGTTGTAAGCCAAATTATAAATACAGCTAAAAAGAGCTGATTTAAAATAACTAATAAGCTACCACGAACTAACTTAAATATTAAAAAGTATAAGATAAAAGTTAATGAAGCTAAAAATGTATAAAAAGACATAACTAAAACCTTACTAATCCACATTTTCTTTAAATTTATATCTTTAGATTTTAATGTTCTATAATTACCTGACTTTTTTTCTCTAAGAGATGAAAGTGAACATAAAATAGCTATAATAAAAGGCATAAAACAAAGGCTCCACCAGTTTATTGAGTTAGTAAAAACATAATCATCAAAGCTCAAAATTTGAATCAATATATACATTGGAGCAATATAAAAAAGCTTTTTAGAAAAAGTGTTTTTGTATTTTAAATTCTCTGCTTGAATCATATTAATCATTTTAAAAATTCCTTCTTTCTTATCTAGTTATAATATCCATGAATAATTTTTCTAAATCTTCATTTTTATTAATTTTATTTTGATATTTTAACTTTCCTTTATATATAATTCCGATATCTTCTGCTACTTCATGAACTTCTGATAAAATATGACTTGAAAAAATAATTGTTATCCCCTTATTTTTTAATGATTTAATTAAACTTCTTAAATCTTCTATTCCTATAGGATCTAATCCGTTTGTGGGTTCATCTAATATAAGAAGTTTAGGATCATTTAAAAGTGCTATAGCAATTCCAAGTCTTTGTTTCATTCCTAAGGAAAATTGACCTGCCCTTTTTCTTTCTGTATCTTTTAAATCTACAATATTTAAAACTTCATCTATTTTACTTTCCTTTATATTTAAAAGTTTTGTATGAACTTTTAAATTTTCTCTTGCAGTTAAATTACCATAAAATGCTGGTGACTCTATAAGTGCGCCTATATCTTTAAGATCAGATCTTCTCCATTTATGACCATCAATAAAAATTTCTCCTCCACTTTTATATAAAAGACCTGTAATCATTTTTAATGTGGTAGACTTGCCAGCTCCATTAGGTCCTAAAAATCCATAGATACTAGCTTTTCTTATTTTTAAATTTATAGAATTTACAGCTATTTGCCCTTTAAATTTTTTTGTTAAATTCTTTGTTTCTAAAAAATATTCACTCATTTTTTCTACCCCTATCTATATTAGTTATAAAAGAAATACTATATTGATAAAAAACTATTTATAATTTCTAACTAAAAATATCATCTCTTTTTCTTTCTATGGGAATATAGTAACAAACAAATCTAATGATTTTCTAAGGAAAATAAAAAAATAAATAAACC
Source organism: Clostridium oceanicum (assembly GCF_039521385.1). Classification (NCBI taxonomy): domain Bacteria; kingdom Bacillati; phylum Bacillota; class Clostridia; order Eubacteriales; family Clostridiaceae; genus Clostridium; species Clostridium oceanicum. The sequence goes on from NZ_BAAACG010000009.1 coordinate 110,139, forward strand.
ATACCATCATAAATGGTACGGCTTATTTAAGAGTAATATTTTTTCTCAATATGTTATTAATTTCTTTACTTATTTCTATACGTTTTTTATAAACCCACTCTACATCTAATTCTAAATTAAAAACTTTTGAAAAAGAATAATATAAATCTATTTGTTCATAATATATCTCTAAATTTTGTAAGTCTTTTATTAAACATTTAGGCTCTAATAATTTTTCATGTTTTCCTATAAATAATTCATCTATATAACTTAAAAAAGTTCCCATCAAAACTTTACTTGTAACATCAAATGGAATTTTTAAAAGCTTCCATTGTATTTCTTCTTTAAGATTATAAAACTTTATACTGTCTAAAAGAAAAACTAACTTTTCTACATCCATTTTTCTATAAAAATCTAATTTTTCTTTTTTAGTACTCCAAAGAGCTAGTTTTTCCTTTAAAGATAAATTTTTAACTTTTAGTATAGCTTCACTCGGTCCTAATACTGCCTCATTTATAGGATAATCTTCTGTTTCTATCATTTCTTTTATAAACTCACCAGTATTTTTATATCCTGCTACATAACCTACATCATATATTCCTTTTCTTCCTGCTCTACCTGCAATCTGTTTAACTTCTTGAGATGTTAAATATCTAAATTCATTTCCATCAAATTTTTTTATATCCATAAAAACTATTCTTTTTATAGGTAAATTAACTCCCATACCTATTGCATCCGTTGTAACTAAAACATTAGCTTTCTTATTTATAAATTTTTCATATTGTTTTATTCTTACTTCCGGTGGCAAATCTCCATATATTATACTGCAATTTACTCCTATATTTTTATAATAATTAGCTATATCTAATACCTTTTTTTTAGAAAAAGCTACTAAAGCATCACCTTCTTCTACATCTTTGTATCTAAAGGATTTTTCTTGCACTTTTAATTCTATATTTCTTTTATATTCTATTAATTCATATTCATCCTCACAATCTTCTATTATTTTTATTATTAAATCTTTTACATTTGCTGCTCCGCAAATATGAATTTCTTTACTTTTAAGTGCCAAAACCGCTCTAGTCCAAGCATTTCCTCTTTGATCATCACCTATCATTTGAATTTCATCTATTATTGCTACATCATATTCTTCTTTAGTGTTAAGTTTTTCTACTGTTGAACTTATATGTTTTGCTCCTTCTATTTGTATTTCTTCTTCTCCAGTTAATAAACTACACTTTACTCCTTCTTTATTTAGCTTTTCATAGTTTTCTAAAGCAAGTATTCTAAGGGGAGATAAATATATACCTTTTTTACATTTTTTTAATCTTTCCATAGAATTATAAGTTTTCCCTGTATTTGTCTCTCCTAAGTGAAGATAAAACTTTCTCTTGATTTTTCTAGTTTTTTTATATTCATCTTTAGGATTTTCAGGAAAAACCTTTTTAAACTCTCTAGATACTATAAAAGGAATATGTTTACTTATAAGAACATTTATAATACCTGATTTTAAATAACTATATTTATTCATTTTTACTATTTCATAAAAATCAAAACTAGTATTGTTTCTCTTATTATAGTTATCTACAAGCTTTATGGATATATAATCTAAAAGCTCCATGTATTTATTATAAACTTCATTGAAATCTCTTAAGTTTTTATTTCTTATCTCTTTTAAAAATTTTATCTTTTTTCTTACAGCAGCTTCATGTTCCCATAAAGAATTTGGCTTAGTATTTTTAACTATTTGTTCTATATTATTGAATTGCTTTTTTATTTTTATATAATCTCTGTTAACTGCTGTCTTCTTCATTTATACACTCCCTAGGTATTAAATATTAGATTCTATCAAATTTACTATAATATTAAATTAATATACTTTAGTATTTTCATATTTTAACTTTAATATTAGTTTATTAGATAATTAAAATTATAAAAGTAGCTATAGATAAAAAATACAACATTGCAATCCCTAGTTTATCTATATCTTGTATAATAAAAAACAAGTTTCTAGTATCCTAACTAAAAACTTGTTTTTTAAATTTACTTATTAAAATTAAAATCACTAATATAATCTATTAGTTTTCTTCTATTCTTTCAACTTCATATCCAAAATCTTTTATTGTATCTTTTATTTTGTTATCAGTTATACTATCTGAATCAAATTCTCCTTTAGCTTCTTTTGTACTTAAATTAACATCTATGTTAGTTCCACCTATTTCCTCTAAAGCTTCTTTTACATGACTTACACAATGCATGCAACTCATTCCTTCTATTAATATTGTTTTTTTAATTTTCATTTTATTATTCCTCCTTTTAATATATAGATTATTTAAGATTATATCTACTAACCTTATTTTTTATTTTTACCATCTTTATCAGAAGATTTATTAAGATCACAACAATCTAGTTTTTTGTTTCCAAAAGTACTTTCATTAGTTTTTTCTAGCTTTTTCAAAAATTTCCCTATAATTTTCTTCATTTGTTAACACCCCTAATATATTTTTATTTTTAAAACAATATATAGTATTTTATTTTATTTCTATTTATTGTTTAATAACTAGGTTTGAATGTTTTTAATCTTAAAGCATTTAAAAGTACTGATACTGAACTAAAACTCATTGCAAGAGCTGCTATCATAGGATTTAAAAGTGGACCACCAAATATATGCAAAATCCCCATAGCTATTGGTATTCCTATTGTGTTATATCCAAAAGCCCAAAATAAATTTTCTTTTATATTCTTTATAGTCTTTTTACTTAAAAGTACTGCTGTTGCCACATCATTAAGATCATTTTTCATAAGAACAATATCTGCAGATTCTATTGCTACATCTGTTCCTGAACCTATAGCCATACCAATATCCGCTTGTGCTAAAGCTGGTGCATCGTTTATTCCATCTCCAACCATAGCAATTTTCCTACCATTTTTTTGAAGTTTTTCTACTTCTTTTTTCTTATCTTCTGGTAAAACTTCTGCTAAAACTTTGTCTATCCCAACTTGCTTTCCTATAGCTTCTGCTGTACTTTTATTATCTCCAGTAATCATAAATACTTCTATTCCCATGTTTTTAAGCCTATTTATAGCACTTTTACTACTTTCTTTTATTGTATCTGCTACAGCTATAATTCCTGCTATTTCACTATTTATTGATATATACATAGGTGTCTTTCCTTCTTTTGCTAATCTTATTGAATCTTTTTCTATTGTTTTTAAATCTATATTATTTTCTTTCATAAGCTTTTTATTTCCTAAAAGAATATTTTTATCATTTAATTTTGCACTTATTCCATGTCCTGGTATTGCTTTAAATTCTCCTATATTATATAGATCCATATTTCTATTATGAGCCTCTTTTACTATAGCTTCACCTAAAGGATGTTCAGATCCTTTCTCACAACTTGCTGCAAATTTAAGTATTTCACTTTCACTGGATTTTTCAACTGTTATTATATCTGTAACTTTAGGTTTACCTTCTGTTATTGTTCCTGTTTTATCAAAAACTACTCCATCTAATCTATGGGTGTTTTCTAATGCTACTCCACTTTTAATTAACACTCCATATTCTGCGCCTTTTCCAGTACCAACCATTATAGCTGTAGGAGTAGCTAATCCTAATGCACAAGGACATGCAATTACAAGTACTGCTATAAGTATAGTTAAAGAAAATATATTGCTTTCTCCTGATATCTTCCAAGCTAAAGATGCTACTACAGCTAAAGTCATTACTATTGGAACAAAATACCCTGATATTATATCTGCAAGTTTAGCAATAGGTGCTTTACTACCTTGAGCTTCTTCTACTAATTTTATTATTTGTGAAAGAGCTGTATCTTTTCCTACTTTTGTAGCTTTATATTTTATAAATCCATTTTTATTTAAGCTGCCCCCAATTACAGGACTACCTATATTCTTTTCTACAGGTATACTTTCTCCTGTAAGCATTGATTCATCTATTGAAGTAATACCTTCTATAATTTCTCCATCTACAGGAAGCTTTTCTCCTGGTTTTACAACTATAATATCTTCTTTTTCTACTTCATCTATTGATATTTCTACTTCTTTTCCATTCTTTATAATCTTAGCTGTCTTAGGAGTAAGACCCATTAGCTTTTTAATAGCTTCAGAAGTTTTGCCCTTTGTAACTGTTTCTAAATATTTTCCTAAAGTTATAAGTGTTAAAATAACTGCTGCAGATTCAAAATATAAATTTTTAACATAGCCTACTTCTCCATTAAAAATTTTATATACAGAAAATATGCCATATAAAAAGGCTGCTGAACTTCCAAGAGCTACTAGTGTATCCATATTAGGTTCTTTTTTAAAAAGTGTTCTAAATCCTACTGTAAAAAATTTATATCCTATAACTACTACTGGTGTAGTTAATATAAGCTGTATTAAAGCAAAATTTTCAGGATTTATAGCTGGATCTATAAGAATCGGTAATTTAAGACCTGCCATGTGTCCCATAGTTATAATAAGAAGTGGTACTGTAAATATAGCAGATACTATAAATCTAGTTAAAATTATTTTTCTTTCTTTTTCTTTTTTTTCTTTTCTAACATCAACAAGCTCTTCTTCTAAAAGCTTATATCCAGCTTTTTCTACGGATTTTTTTATATCTGAATTATTTATCCTTGTAGGATCAAAAGTTATAGTTAATTTTTCAGAAGCAAAATTTACATTTGAATTTTTGACTCCATCTAATTTTCTGGTAGCTCTTTCTACTGCTTTTGAACAAGCTGTGCAAGTCATTCCTTCTATATTAAAATTTTTAGTTATAGTGTTTTCTATAGCTTTATATCCAGATTTTTCTATAGATTTTTTTATATCTTCTAAACTAACTTTTGAATCGTCATAATTTATATTCAGTCTTTCTGTTGCAAAATTTACATTTGATTCTTTAACCCCATCGAGCCTTCTGGTTGCTCTCTCTACCGCTTTTGCACAAGCTGTGCAAGTCATTCCCTCTATATTAAGAGATTTTTTCATATTATCACCTCTATTTACATAAAATATATTTACTACCCCCTCCCGTGGGGGGTGTGTTTTTATAATAGCACTTATTTATAGTATTTTCAAATAAAAAAAATATATTATTAAAATAAATAAAATAGTTAACTTATAATAAGCTAACTATTTTCAATAAATTCTATATTATATTTTTAAATATTAATCTACTATTTTTTTTAAAACCTGCATTATTTCATCTACTTTTTCTTCTCCAGAATCATGTAAAAAGGCGTTTTTAACACAATGATTTAGATGCTGCTTTAGTACAAGCATATTAGCTTTTTTTAAAAGTGCCTGAGCTGCAACTATTTGATTAGAAACATCTACACAATATCTTCCATCTTCTATCATCTTAGTTATACCTTCTACTTGACCCCTACAGGTTTTTAAAATTTGTATAGCTTTTTTCTTTTCCTCATTCATTTACTAGCTCTTCCTTTCCATATATTATTAACTAAGGCAATGCTATTAAAGAGCAATATATTATTATAATACCATTTGAACTTATATTAATACAGTAAAATCTAAACAAAAATATAGAGAACCAATAAAATTTATTGATTCTCCAACATATTTTACAAAATAAACTTGTCATGTTTCACATGCTATTCATTTTAATATTTCTAACTATCTTTTTCTATTATTTCTTTCTCTTTTGTTTCCATATAACTACTTTTATCATTTTCCATTTCTTCTAATTTAAACTTATCTAGTTCTTCCTTTACATCCTTTGTCATATAACTTAATTCCATAGCAGCATTTGAAACTTCTTCTGTAGATGAGGTCATTTCTTCTGAAGATGCAGCAATCTCTTCTGATGAAGCTGAGATTTCTTCTGCAATGCCACTTGTTCCTTCTATTGTTTCTATTATTGAATTTTTTTCTTTGTCTATAAGGGCTGCTGATGAATTAACATATTGTATTTTAGGTATAACATCTTGTACCGCATCTATTATATTCTTGAAAGAATTAACGCCTTCTTCTATAGTCTTACCAGACTCTTCTAATTCATAATTAACATCTTTACTTGATGTTATTATTCCTTTATTTTCTTTTGATATATTATCTATAAGATTACTTATGTCTTCTGAAGAATTTTTGCTTTGTTCTGCAAGTTTCCTTATCTCCTCTGCAACTACTGCAAATCCTTTTCCAGCTTCTCCAACTCTAGCAGCTTCAATTGCAGCATTTAATGCTAAAAGATTGGTCTGCTGTGCAATACTATTTATAAGATCTGTTATACTATTTATCTGTCCTATATTTTCACCTAATTTATTAAGTTTCTTTATAAACTCATCAAAGTTAGTCCTTACTTTTGATATTGAAGATACTAAATTTTCCATTTTTTCATTGCTTTCATTAGCTGTATCCTGAATGTTGTTTGAAGTATCATTTATATCTTCTATAGAAATTAGCATCTCGTTTAATGATTTTTCAAATTTATTTAATACTGAAGTTATTTTAGTTAAGTCTTCTGCTTGAGTTCCTGTACCTTTAGCAACATCTTGAATGGTTTTGCTTATATTCTCTGAAGAGGAAGCCATCTCTTCAGAAATAGCACTTAAATTTTCTGAATGCAAATTAACTTTTTTAGTACTTTCCTTTATAGACAGTATAGTATCTTTTACATCCTTTTGCATAGACTGAACTGCTCTAGCTAATTCACCAACTTCATCATTATAATTTAAATATTTTTCATTTACTTCTTTAGTATAATCGCCTGAAGCTATAAGTTTTAAATGTTTTACTGAATGAACTATAGGATTACTTATAGATCTACCAATAAAATCTGCTATAACAACTCCTAATACTAGAAAAATTATTGAACATACTCCTATATAAAGCATTATCTTTTTAACACCACTCATTAAAACGTTTTTAGGTGCTGTAATTCCTAAAGACCATCCTGTAAGTTTTACTGAAGTAAATCCTAAATATTTTTCTTTTCCATCATAATCATATTCTCCTACACCAGTTTCTCCTTTTATCATTCTATCATATATAACACCTAAGCTTTCTAGTGATTTATCTTCCTTAGATTTTTTTAGTAAGTTTTCTTTACTTAAAACTAAATTTTCATCTTTATCCGCTATAGTTTCTCCTTTTTTATTTATCATAAAAGTCAAACTATCTTTCCCATACTTTATATCTTTAGTAATATCACTTAATCCATTTCCATCTCCTGCTGCTGACAGTACTCCTACTATTTGATTATTAACTTTTATTGGAACTGAGAGAACGATTACTACACTATTATTTGCCTTACTCACTATAGGGTCTGAAGCTCCAAATCCACCTCTAATAGATTTTTTAAAGTATTCCCTATCGCTTATATTATATTTTTTATTTTCCGTTGACATAGCATTACCATTTTTATCTGCTATAGCAATACTCATTGCCCCTATTTGTTTTATTTTCCCTTTTAATATCTTTTCTTTATCTTTCCATTTTACTTTTGAATCCTTTACTTCTTTCATATCTGCTATTTGCTCTAATGCTTTAAATTCACCTTGTAGTCTACTTTCTACTATTTTAGAAGCTTGTTTAGCAGCTTCTGGTAATGTAGAATCAATATTCCTAACTAATATTCTAGAAGATATAAAATAAGAAATTAAACCAAGACCAATACTAATACAAAGAATGACTAATCCAAAGTAAACCAACAGTTTTTTTCGTATGCTTACATTCTTTTTATTTTTTCCCATTGTCACACTCTCCTGTCATAAATTATTATGTGAAAACATAGCTATTGTTTTAATATATATACTTCTCCTTTTACTTTTATATTCGATATCTCTTTCTTATAATTTACCATTTTAGACCATAAAAAATATATTTTTCTATATTATTACAATATATTTATGTTATATTAATATATACCATTAATTATCTTCATATAAAACAATCTTTTATATACAATCCATAATAAAATTTATAAAAAAATAAAACCGATGTAAAACTACATCGGTTTCCTATTGATTATTTTTAATTGTCTTTTATTTTTTGGATTAATCTAAGTATTTCTAGATATAACCATACTAAAGTTACAAGTATACCAAAGGCTGAATACCATTCCATATATTTAGGTGATCCATAATAATCTAATTTATTTATAACATCTAAATCTAACATCAAATTTAATGCTGCAATAACTATAACAAATAAACTAAATCCTATCCCTATAACTCCCCCTTCATATAAAGGAATTCTTATACCAAAAGCTAAAGATGATAGAAAAGAAAATAGATTTACAATTAAAATTCCTACAGTAGCTATTAAAACTCCTTTTACAAATCTTCCACTTAAAGCTCCCATTGTTCTATAAATCAACAAAGCTGCTATTGCTATAGCTATTGTTAAAAGCACTGCTGGCAAAACAATACCTTTATAGCTAAACTCTATAAATCTAGAGATAGCCCCTAAAAGTACTCCTTCTGTTATTGCATATATTGGAGCTGTTATTGGTGACACTTTAGGAACAAAGCTAGTAACTACTGATAATATAAAGGCCCCTACAAGGCTTATAACTAATATAGTTCCAAAACCAGTATTTCCATCTCCTAGTGTTCTTGAAATACTATCCATTCTATTAAAAGAAAACACAAAAGAAGCTGTAAGTAATAATAACAATATAAAGGTTTTAGTATAGGCACCTTTAGCAGTCATAGCTCTATCTCCACTTAAAGTTCTACTTTTCTTTATGCCCTTCTCTAAAAAAGGATTTGCTTTACTATTCATAAAATACCTCCATAATGTTTTATATTCCTAATATAAAATTAATGTAATATTAATCTTATATTTTATATATTACATACCTTATACTATAATATCAATACTATTAACATATATTTAGGTTATATTAATATTATTGGAATTAAGCTATAAAGGTAATGTAACACATTATATTATCTTGTATTTTATGAAATACTTTATACCTTATAAATATATAACTTGATTACTTATTATTAAAAGGTTATTGAAAAAACAAATAAAATTTATCTTTCTCCAATAACCTTTTAAAATTATAACTATTTTATAAATTAGCCCTATATTAAAATAATCTATATATAAATTTTATCTGCTTCTTTAAACCATAAGCATACATTTTTCCAAGAGCATCTTCCACATATCTCATTACACTTTTTATGGTTTTTTAATTTACTATTAGCTATTTTTATTAAATCTTCAAAATTACTTTCTATAATTCTTTTTAAATTTAATTCTTTTAATATTAATTCATCCATATGTATTACATCTTCATGTATACATACCCCTTTTTTATTATTAGGACATTTCTCACATATATCATCACATTTACAAGATAAATTAATTTTAATTTTAGATTCTACTTTTGCTGAATTTATAAAATTCATAAGATTGTTTGTAAATTGTTCATTATAGCCGTAGCCTTGAAACCCTTGGGTGCATAAAATATGATGAGCTCTTAAATTTATTTCTTTCATACTTTAAGACCTTCTTTTTGAGTATTAATTTTATCTTTAATTAATGGTAAAATTTTAACTCCTAATAATGCTGTAACTATAGCTTTTATTATATCTCCTGGCAAAAATACTAAACAGCCCATTTTAAAAGCCCCATAAAAAGTAATACTAGTTCCCATAACTTTAGTTAATATAATATACATATAAGGAATACCTATAATATATATAAATATATATCCTATAAAAATATATATAAATAAATTAAAGAATTTAATATTATTAGTTCTTGTACAAAGTTTACCTGTAATATATGCACTAACTATAAATCCAATCAAATATCCAAAGCTTGGACTCATAACTTTTGAAAGTCCACCTGTAAAACCTGAAAAAATCGGTAATCCTATAAGACCTAAAAGAACATATATAAGTTGAGACCATGCTCCAAGTCTTGCTCCTAATATTACTCCAGCTAATGCTGTAAATAAAGTTTGGAGAGTTATAGGTACTGGTCCTATTGGTATTCCTGGGATAAAAGCTCCTACTGCTGTTAATGCTACAAATAATCCTATAAAACTCATCTCGCTTGCAGAAATTTTCATTATACTCACCTCTATAAAATCGCTTATTGTAAACTTGTTATATTTATATAGTTTACAATCATATAATAAGATTGTAGTATTTTATTTTAAAAAAATCAAGTAAAATTTAATAATTATTCTATATAACCTTGTTATATAATAATAAAAATTATTATATTAAGTTATAAATAACCTATTGCTAAATAATATAATATTATATTATAATTTATACATAACGTTTTCATTGATTTATTTTATTATTATATTTTTCATAAAATAAATTGAAATAATTGTAAGGATGTGAACCTTTCTATAATGAAAAAAGAAAGTTTTGGTTTAAAAAAGGTAAAATCCCATTTAATTTCATCTGTTATGTGGCTTGAAACCATATTAGCTTTTTTTATAATAATATCTGTTATAATAAGTGGAAAAGATTTAATAAGTTTTTTAATTAAAATTTACTCATTAGATCCAATCTCATCTTATGATATGTTCCAAAAATTATTGTCCTATTTATTGTTATTAGTTGTAGGTTTAGAACTTGCTTTAATGCTTGTAAAACATACCCCTAATAGTATTGTAGAAGTAATGCTTTATGCTATAGCTAGAAAAATGCTTATTTATGGAACCAGTAGTTCTGAAGTATTACTTGGTGTACTTTCTTTAGCTTTAATATTTATAATAAAGAAATTTTTATTTTCAAAACGAGATAAGCTACTTGCAAGAAAAGAAGCTTCCATAGAAGAATTTAGTATGGATATAGATGACAGTAGCAACATACAATTGTAAAATTATATATAAAAAAGCTTATAACTATTAAATAGTTATAAGCTTTTTTTAAGTAAATCTTATTATATTTCAAATTTTGAAACTGATTCTTTTAATTTTTCTGCTAATTTATTTAACTCCTCTGAAGCATTTACTATTTCTTGAAGACCAGATGCTTGCTCTTCAGAAGATGCACTAACTTCTTCAGATGTTGCAGCTGCTTCTTCTGATACAGTAGAAACTTGATCTAAATCTAATGTAACTTTTTCTTTATCTTTTATAGTTTCTTTTAATGATAAACTTAATTCATCAACATTTTTTTGTAAAAACTCTATGGATGATTTTATTTTATAAAAGCTAGTTTCAGTTTCTGCAATACTATTTGCTGTTTTATCATTTAATTCTATAGAATACTTAGTTTTATCTGAAACACTTGATATTCTATTTTTTATTTCTTTTACTATATCTTCAATTTGAGATGCTGATTCTGCTGATTCTTCTGCTAAATTACCAATTTCTTTAGCTACAACTAAAAATCCTTTACCTACATCTCCAGCTCTTGCAGCTTCAATAGAAGCATTTAAAGCTAAAAGATTAGTTTGTTCTGTTATTCCTTTCATAACTTCTGTTACTTGTTGTATTTTATTAGAATGATCTAATAAACTTCTAACTTCATCAGACACATTTAAGTTTGCTTCATAATTTTCACTAAAAGCCTCTGTTAAAGTTTGTATAGTATTTGATCCATTATTACTTATATCATTAACTTCTCTTAAAGAACTTAACATATTATTAGAATTTTTCATAGAATTATCTATCTTAACAGCTAAGTTTTCTGCAATATTAGAACATTCAACAACTTTTTCAGATTGACTAGATGCTCCTTCTGCTATTTGCTGTACTGATTTTGCAACTTCATCACCTACAGCACTAGACTCTTCTGTAATAGATACTAATGTATCAGAATTCTCTTTTAAATGAGTAGATACATATAAAATATCATTTAGCATATTAGTAATAACACTTGCCGTTGCATTCACATCATCTATAATATCGCTGAATTCTTTAGAAAAACAATCCTTTTTTTCTATCTTTTCTGTCAAATTACCTTTTGAATATTGTTTTAATGATTTTCTTATATTATTTAAAGGAAAAGAGATTTTTCTTTTTACAAATAAATTAGCTTGAATAGCTATTACTGCTAGAATAAGTATAGTTAATACTATAGTAAGCTTAAGAGAATCTATAATTTTCTCTGTTAACTCTTTAGAAGGCATTAAACTAATCATAGTATACCCTGTTTTACTATCCTTAATTTTTGATATTAAAAATTTTTCTCCATTCACCTCTCCCATAAATACGTTCTTGTTATTATGAAAAATTTCTTCTGCATTTGTATTTTCTTTAATTACATTTCCTATTTTTTTCTTATCTTTATGTGCAATTATTCTTCCCTTATTATCTATTATTAAAGAATATCCTTTTCTACCTATTGAAATGTTAGATATCCTATCGCTTAACTGATTCAAATTCATATCCAAACCTATTACCCCTACTACATTTCCTTTATCATCTAAAACAGCCTTAGCATAAGTTATATCATATTGATTTTTATTTGAAGCATTTACATAGGGCTCTGTAACTATAACTTCTCCCTTTTTTTGTATAGCATTTTTATACCAAGAAGTATTAGTAGGATCATATCCTTTAGGTAATGTAGTTTCTGGTTTAACGCACATATTTTTATTTGGAAGTGCAATATAAACATTATTAACTTCTTTATGGGAATTTACAAAATTTTCTAAGTTAATTGATAATTCCTTTAAACTATTTTTATCTTTTAATGCATTTTTTGCATCATAATCTTTTGATAACACTTCTACAGATTTACTACTATCGCTAAAACTATCTTCTAATACTTGAAACACTAGTTTTCCGCTCTTTTTTATAGTACCTTGTACTTCCACCTGTATAGCATCTTTTAATTTAAAAGAACCAGATATTAATATAACAGCAACTGGTATTATTATGCATCCTAAAAGCAATCTTATAATTTGCCAATAAAAACTTTTTCTATTACCCTTAGTCTTTTTCAATCTAACACGTCCCATCTATGTAATTTACCCCAAACCATATTTCTGTATTTACATATAATTATATCATAAATGGAATATATTAACTATTAATAATTTTTTAATAAAACTGTCCCCTATTTAAGACTTAAATATATTTTTTCCAAATTAGATTCCATAATGTCAAAATAATCTTTATCTTTTTTATTTACTTCCATAGTATCTATCTTTTTTATTTTTCCACCAACTTCTTTAGCTAAAGTATTAGATACTTTAGGACTTACATTTTCTTCATAAAATATTGTTTTTATATTATACCTCTTACAATAATCTACTAGTCCTTTTATTTTTTTAGGTGTTGGCTCCCCTTCTTGAAATACATCTTCTACACTACTTTGTTTCAAATTGAAATCTCTACATAAGTATCCAAATGCAGCATGACCTGTTACAAAATTTTTGTTTTTGCACTCTGAAAGTTTTTCTCTATAAGTTCCATATAATTTTTCTGCTTTTTCTTTAAATTTTTTAAAATTTTCTTCATAAAACTTTTTATTAGAAGAATCCACTTTAACTAATCCTTCTTTTATATTTTCACTTTGTTTAATAGCTGATTTTAAACTTAACCATATATGAGGATCATATTTTCCATGATTTGCATCTCCTTTTTCAGCTATTTTTATAGGCTTAATACTTTTTGAAGAATTCACTACTTCTAAGCTATCCTTATTAATATTACCTAAGGTCTTATCTACCCAATTTTCAATTCCAAGGCCATTATAAATAAATAACTTAGATTCATTTAAAAGCTTCATGTCTTTAAGTTTTGGTTCAAATTCATGTGGCTCAGATCCTGTAGGTATTAGAGTTTTTATTTCTACTTTATCTCCTCCTATATACCTAACTAAGTTTTCTAGTGGACTAAAAGAAACTACTACTTGAATTTTAGAATTTTTTTCTACATTGGAACTATTAGCATTTTTCTCTTTAGAACAAGCTGTAAATGTTAAAAAACTAACTATAATAGCAAAAATAGCTATACTTTTTTTCATATGTAACCCTCCTTTTAATTTATAATTACATTTTATATAGATTTAACATAGCTTTAGTAAAAAATTCTAGTATATTAACCAGTTATGTGGAAAAAGACTTGTTGCAAATAATTTGCGTTTACATGTATAATATAGATATATTTGTACAATATGTCAATATAACCATTAATAATATGGAGGTATAATTTACTATATGTTACATACAAACAACTTAAAATTTTCTTATACAAGTAAAGCACCCTATATTTTAGATAATATAAATTTAAATATAAAAAAAGGAGACTACGTGTCAATACTAGGGTCTAATGGATCTGGTAAAAGCACTCTTATAAAACTAATTTTAGGATTTTTAAAACCTACTTCTGGTACTTTAAAATTAAATACAAATAAAGTAGGTTATGTTCCTCAAAAGGTTGATAATTTCAACTCTCAATTTCCTATAACCGTTAAAGAATTATTAAATTGTCATAGAAAAATTTTAAAAATAAAAGATGCTAATTGTATAAATAATTCTCTTAAAGAAGTATCAATGCTAAAATATAAAAACTCTCTTATAGGTAACTTATCTGGTGGTCAAAGGCAAAAAATATTTATAGCTAAAGCTATTATGGGATTACCAGATGTTCTAATACTGGATGAACCCTCTACAGGTATAGATATAAAAAGTCAGAAACAAATTTATAAAATAATCAAACAATTAAATACTAACCATAATATAACTATTTTATCCGTAGAACATAACATAGAAGCAGCCCTTTCTAATTCTACCTACATTTTTAATGTAAAAGAAAGTATGGGAAATCTTTATACAAAAGATGAATATATAAATATGCTAAAGAAAGAAGTGATATAATGCTTAGTTATAGTTTTATGCAAAATGCTCTAATAATCTCAATATTCATATCTATTTTATGTCCTAGCATAGGCATTTATCTTGTTCTTAGAAGATATTCCATGATAGGGGATACCTTAGCTCATAGTTCTCTAGCTGGTGTAGCTTTAGGATTAACCCTAGGACATAACCCTGTATTAACTTCCTTTTTATTTACTTCTGTAGCAGGTATTTTAATTGAATTTTTGAGAAATTATTATAAAAAGTATGCAGAACTTATTTTGTCTATAGTTCTATCTTTAAGTGTAGGAATTGCTATAACTTTAGTTAGCTCTGGTATGGCTTCTGGAAATATAAATTCTTTTTTATTTGGAAGTGTATTAACTGTATCTACTGAAGATTTAATTACTGTAATAATACTTAGTTTAATTTCCTTTTTTATATTAGTATTTCTATACAATGAACTTCTATATATAACCTTTGATGAAGAAGGTGCAAGAGTATGCAAAATTAAAGTTAAACTTATAAACTATGTATTTTCAATATTAGTTGCAGCTACTATATCTGTATCTATAAGAATTGTAGGTGTTTTAGTATTAAGTTCTCTAATTGCCCTTCCAGTAGCTACTGCCTTACAACTTAAAAAAAGCTTTAAAACTACCTTATTTATTTCTATTTTAGTTAGCATGATAGATGTTATAAGTTCTTTGTTTTTATCTTACTATTTAAACTGTGCTCCTGGAGGAATAACAGCTTTAATGTCCGTTTTCATGTTAATTATTGTTATGATTTTCAAAAAAGCTACTGTTGCC
The DNA here is from genome assembly GCF_039521385.1 of Clostridium oceanicum. Classification (NCBI taxonomy): domain Bacteria; kingdom Bacillati; phylum Bacillota; class Clostridia; order Eubacteriales; family Clostridiaceae; genus Clostridium; species Clostridium oceanicum. The sequence continues at coordinate 125,684 of NZ_BAAACG010000009.1, forward strand.
TTTTCATATTAGTCTATATATTATTAGATAGACTATAAACAATAAATAAGATAACAACTACAATTAAAATATATTTCATAAAAACTGTTTAAATTTAAAGTATTAAATTTAAACAGTTTTTTGTTATTTAAAATAATTAATTTTATTTTTAACTTTAATTAAATATACATCTTACTAAACTGTAAGTTTATATATATACAATGTAAGGCTACATATATGTACTATCTTTCTAATGCCTTTTAAAATTATACTTAATAAATAGCTACTAACACTGCATATTTATAATTTTCAAAAAATCTAAGGAGGAATATACATGATTGAAATAAAAAATGTATCTAAAATTTATACAATGGGAAATGAACAAGTCATAGCCCTAGATAGCATTTCAACAAAAATTAAAGATGGTGAATTTATAGCTATAGTAGGACCTTCTGGCTCTGGTAAATCTACACTTATGCATTTAGTAGGGGGACTTGATACTCCAACTAAAGGTAAAATATTAGTAGATGGTAATGACATAAGTGAACTTAAAGACAGTGCTATGTCTAAATATAGAAATGAAAAAATAGGATTTGTCTTTCAATCCTTTAATTTAGAAAACACTCAAACCGCTCTTGAAAATGTAATGATGCCACTTATATTTGCTGGAATAAGTGATAAAGAAAGAAAAGCCAAAGCAAAAAAAGCTTTAGAAATGGTAGGACTTGGAGATAAAATCAAACATAAACCGATGGAGATGTCTGGTGGTCAAAGACAAAGAGTAAGTGTTGCAAGAGCCTTAGTTAATTCTCCACAAATAATCTTTGCTGATGAACCAACCGGTAATCTAGATTCTAAAACTGGTGAATCAATAATGGAATTACTTAAAAATTTAAATAAAGAAGGTTATACAATTATTATGGTAACTCACAACACTGAACATACCAAAGATGTTTCAAGAGTTATAAAAATTAGAGATGGTAAAATTCAGGAGGATGATACAAATGAAATTTAAGGACATTTTAAAGCTTGGATTAAAAAACCTTAAAAAAAGAAAAGGAAGAACTTTTTTAACATCTCTTGCTATAGCCATCGGTACTATGCTAGTAGTTACCATGGTTGGACTTGGAACTACTGGTGAAAAATATATATTAGACCAAGTAAAAGAACACAGCAATATAAAAAAAATAGATGTAAGTACTACTAAATATGTAAGTCTTGAAGAAATGGAAGAAGTTGAAGATTATAATAAATTCTTTAAAGAAAATTTTAAAAAAATAGATAAAAATTCTATTGAAAAATTTAAAAATATAAATAATGTAGAAAATGTTACTGCCTCTGTAACTTCTCCTTTTTCAAGTATTAAAATAGATAATAAATCTTATAACAACAAAAAATTCACAAGAGCTTTAGGCTATGACTTAGATTATTCTATATTTACTAAAAGTGATATTGATGCTATAAAAGTAAAAGATAAAAACTTTAAGCCCTTAATTGCAGGTAGAAGTATAAAAAAATCTGATAAAAATGTAATAATGATTTCTGAAACAATATTAAAACAAATGGGAATAAAAGATTACAAAAATATTATAGGTAAAAATCTTACCATGACTTTAAATAAATCCGATACTGGAATGAAACTTTCCCCTCTATCTGAAGACTTAAGAATAATAGGTGTAACAAACTCTAAAATAGATGTCTATTCTGGAAAATTATTAATACCATTAGATATAGCTTCAAAATTCAGAGGATATTCAAAATTTGAAAAAAATAGCTTTAAAACAAAAGGATTTGATTTAGTCTCAGTTTATGCAAAAAATACTGATGATGTATCGAGCATATCTAAAAAAATTAAATCACTTGATTATTCTTATAATTCATCTGAAGATTTTGCAAAACAAATATCCCATATATTTTCCACAATAAAAACTATCCTTGCATCTTTAGGTGTAATAGTTTTAATAGTTGCAGCTCTTGGAATAATAAATACAATGATTATGTCTATTTATGAGAGAATTAAATCTATAGGTATAATGAGATCAATTGGAGCCTCAAGAAAAAATATAAAGGAACTATTCATTGTAGAATCTAGTATGCTTGGATTGTTCGGTGGAGTAATGGGGTTAATTTTTAGTTTGATAAACAGCAAAATAATAGAAATTGCATTAAATATGTTTTTAAAATCTAAATCCACAGGCTCTGACCCTGTAACTAAAATAGCTTTTTATCTTCCTAGTTGGCTTACCTTAGGTTCTCTAATTTTTGCAATAGTTTTAGCTATTTTATCTGGATTATATCCTTCATCTAAAGCTTCAAAATTAGATGTAATCGAATGTTTAAATTCAAAATAGAAATGGAGATGAAAATATTGAAGTTAAAAGATAGTATTAAAATGTCATTTAATGATCTAAAAAATAGAAAATTTCGTACATTTATAACCTGTTTTTCTGTAAGTATTGGAGTAGCTTTAATAATTATTATGTCCTCTCTTGGACAAGGGCTAAAAAATTGGGCAAAAACCCAAGCAAATACTATGAATAATTTAAAAACTATAGCTGTATCTCCAAAGGAAGATGGAAAAAAACAGTTAAACAAAGATACAATCTCTGAATTCAAAAAAATTAAAGGGGTAGTTTCCTTATCTTCCAGATTAAATTCTACTATAACTTCTACTAATTTAAATAATAAATCTACCTCAACTACTTCTATTATAGGTATAGATTTAAAAAACAAAACATTTTTAAATTCTGATATAGAAATTGTAAAATCTAAAAATAAAAATGGCAGTCCAATCCTATATGGTAAAGATTTAGATTCAACCTCACAAAATGAAGCTTTAGTTGGAGAAGTTTATCTTAAAAGACTTGGAATAAAAGACTTTAAAAATGCCCTTAATAAAACTATCAAATTAAATTTAGAAATTCCAAATAAAAGACCTTTATCAATTTCCCTTAAAATTAAAGGAATTATAAACAAATCATATAAAGTAGAATCTAGAAAAATTATAGTTCCTTTAGATATAGCTGAAAAATTTAATAATTATGCTGAAGGACTTTCTACTTCTTCATTAACTGGCAAACTTTCTAGTGTAGTATTAGAAACTAACAATATGAACGACACTGAAAAAGTAGCTTCAAAAGTTAAATCAAAAGGATTTGAAGCTAGTACAAATGCAAAACAAATTAAACAATCTAAATCTCAAATGGATATATTAAATGCTCTTTTAATAGCTGGAGGTGTTATTGTCCTTTTAGTTTCTTCCATTGGAGTTGTAAATACTATGTCCATGGCTGTATATGAAAAAACTAAATCAATAGGAATTATGAAAGCTTTAGGGGCTTCTAAGAAAAATATAAAGGGAATATTTTTAGTTCAATCAGCTTCTTTAGGCTTTCTAGGAGGATTACTAGGATTTATAATATATCTAATTGCATACACATCTTTAGATAAATATCTTGTAAATATGATATCTAAAAAAGGTTCAGCTTCCATGGATAGTTTTTTAGTATTTAATCCTACATTTATTTTAATAGCTATACTTCTTGCAACAATAATATCCATGATTGCAGGACTTATACCTTCTTCTAAAGCAGCAAAATTAGATCCTGTAGAAACACTAAGTTATGAATAATGAAATAAACATATAATTTATTCTAATAACAACAAAACAAGAGGATTTCAATTATAAAAATTTATCCTCTTGTTTTTTACTATAAAATCAATCTTTAATTTCTCCTTTATTCATAAACATTGTTCTTACCTAAGCTTTTAGCTTTATATAACTTAGAATCAACATAATCTATTATTTCATCTATACAATATTCTTCATCAGACACATTTAAACAATCGTATTCTAAATCTTCTATATTTCCTACCCCTAAACTAATTGTAACTTTTATATTTTCTCCTTTAAAAATAAATTCATGTTTCTCTATAGAAGTTTTAATTTTATTAGCTATAGCTAACCCTTTCTTTTTAGAAACATTATTTAATACTAATATAAATTCATCTCCTCCATATCTAGCTATCCAAGCATTATCTTTTTCTATAAGTCTTGAAATAATTCTAACAATTTCTTTTAAAACCTTATCTCCCACTATATGACCATAGCTATCATTAATAAGTTTAAAATTATCTACATCAAACATCATTATACAAGCATTTACTCTTTGTGCTTTACAATTTGCTATATCTAAAAGTAATCGCTTACTCATATATCTTCTATTATAAGCCTTAGTAAGTTCATCTTTCATAAGTAGTTCTTCTATATTTGAAAACATTGTATCTAATAAATCCTCATCATCATTATGTTTTTCTAATATGTTTTCTGTAGTTATCTCTTTAAAAGTTTCAAGTACATATCTTTCACCTTTTATTTTTATAGGAGATGCTACTATCATAAAAATTTTATTTTTATTAAACAATGCTATCTTCATAAAAGTATTATTTTCTCTATAGGCTTTTATACCTATACAATCTGTACAGACTTTTTTTCTACCTAAAATCCCACAACATTTACCATTGTTTTCAATTTTCAATCTACCAGTATGAAGTATAACTTCATTAGTTATAGGATTAACTATTCTTATAACATCGTATAAATCTTGTAATAATTCTATCTGCTTTTTTGCATTAATCATACCATCACATTCCTTATATACATATAATTTATACTTACTAGATTATATGTGCTTTTATTATTTATGATACATATTATCATAAACAGATATGAATGTTAATAAAAAAAACAAAATTTAACATTTTATATGTTACAGCACAAATTTATTTAATATTTAAAAATATTTTGTTCGCATGTTATCGTTTACTTATCATAGTATAACTATATTATTAATACTTTATATTATGTGACTTTTATATTATTTATAAATTAAATCATCAGTTATAATATTTTCTAAGCTACACTCATTGTTTTTTATTACCTTCCATTTTAAATTAATTCTCTTCAATGTAACCTTACCATTTAATGATTTTTTATGATTCTTCTTATCCTTTAAACAATATAAATTTAACTTTACATTATAAGCATAAGTAACAGAACTATCTTTATTTTGTTGGAATTTTTTAACTAATACATCTTCTACAGAAATACTATATTTTAAAGCTGTTGCCATTAAAACTAATACCATGGGAGTTTGATCTTCCCACAATTCATTATAAGCTTCACTTGTCATTAACTTTTTTAAATTCAACTTAGAGTTTATAGCATCTACATTTAATTTATTAACATTGTGAGGAAGCTTTATAGTGTATAATTCATTAATATATTTTTTCAACAATTTTTCTGATTCCTTTTTTGTACTATTTATATCACCACAGCCTGTAACAAAAATAACTACTATTATGGTTAGCAATAATATTGCATTTTTTTTCTTCATAAAAGTTCCTCCCGTATTTAAATAAAAAACTCCAAAAAATTATATACTAGCTATTAATAATCTCGTAAATTATAAATAAGAATTAATATATAGTTTAACATTTTATCTACCTAAATTATTATATAACAAAGTATTGGGAGAATTATGTAAATATAGTTAATAAATTATTAATTTTACCCTTTAACTCAGTAAAATACCAGTTTTAATGCATTTTAACTAAAATTTTCTATTATCATATTAAAATAAATATTACCCTACTCACTAATTATTTATTAAAAGCTGCCTTATTAGAAAAATATCTTTTAGGAACAGATGAAATTAATTCTCTTGTATATTCCTCAGTAAAGGAATTTAATCCAATTTTTTTATTTTCAATATCTTCTACCAGTTTCCCATCCTTCATAACCATAATTCTATCACACAAATAATCAACTGACATTATATCATGAGATATAAATAATATAGAAGTATTGTACTTATTTCTTAATTTTTTTATCATATCTAGTATATATGCTTGAGTACATACATCTAAACTGGATGTTATTTCATCACATATAAGTACTCTAGGTTTTAAAAGCAATGCTCTACATATATTTATTCTTTGTCTTTCTCCACCACTTATTTTAGAAGGATATCTACTTAATATACTTTCATCTAAACTAGCAAAATTTATAAGATTTTTAATCTCTTTTATTTTATCCTCTTTACTTTTTTCTTTAAAATGATTATTTAAAGGTTCCATTAAAGAATCTATTACTTTTAAATTAGGATTTAAAGAACAATAAGTATCTTGAAATATTACTTGAACCTGTTTTCTAAAAATATTCATTTCTTTTTTTCTTATATCCCAAATGTCTTTCCCATTATATATTATAGTTCCTCTAGTTGGTTTTTCTAGTCTAACAAGTAATCTAGCTAAAGTACTCTTACCACATCCGCTTTCCCCTACTAATCCTAATATTTCATTTTTATTTAAACTAAAAGAAATATCATTTACTGCATTAATGCTTTTAGCTTTATTTTTAAATATGGTTAACTTACTTTTATAATTCTTGGTTAACCCTAAAACTTTTAACATGTAGAAATTACCTCTCTTTTAAAAGTAGCCTTCATAAGCTTTTTTGTATATTCTTCCTGTGGATTATTAAATATTTTTTCTTTTTTACCTTTCTCTATTAACTTTCCATTTTTCATAACTATAACATCCTCTGCTATTTCGTCTACTACAGCAAAATCATGAGTTATCATAAGTATGGTAGTCTTAAATTTTTCATTAATGATTTTAAATTGCTTTAAAATTTCTTTTTGACTCTTTAAATCTAAGGCAGTAGTTGGCTCATCTGCTATTAAAAGATCTGGCTTAATTATAATTGATACTGCTATCATCATTCTTTGAAGCATTCCTCCACTTAGTTGAAATGGATATTGTTTTAATATGCTTTCAGGATTATTTAAATTTATTTTTTCCATTATATCAATTAGCTTTTTTCTAATACAACCTTTATCAACAGAAAAATGACTAGAAATCATATTATATATTTGGTTTTCCATTGTTAAAGAAGGATTAAAACAGTTTATGGAATTTTGAAATATAGTAAAAATCTCTTTTCCTCTTATTTTTCTTATTCTTTCCTCTGAAAGGATTAATAAATTTTCACCTTTAAACATAATATTACCAGAAGAAATCTCTATATCTTTTGGTAACATTTTTATTATTGATCTTGACGTAATGGTTTTCCCACTGCCACTTTCTCCTACTATACAAGTTATCTTACTTTTCTCTAATGAAAAATTTATTTTATCTATTATATTTTTATTTTCTAATTTAGATTTTATAGTAAGATTATTTATATCTAATATTTTCATATATATCTCCTTAACCTATAACCTAATTTCTTAGTTTAAAACTAAAATGCATAACAAAACTATAAGGTATATTTAGAAAGCTTGTTTTTAATTTCATCACCTATAAAATTTATGCTAAGCATAGAAACTATTATAAATAGCCCTGGAAATAAAGCTACCCACCAAGCTCCTGCAAGTATATCACTTTGAGCATTATTAAGCATATTTCCCCATGAAGGTATTCCTTCCTTTACTCCTATTCCTAAAAAACTCATAGAAACCTCCATAAAAACTGCTTCAGAACAGTTTAATATAGCTACAACTAATATAGCTGATATACTATTTTTAAGAAGATGATTTATCATTATTTTAATTGTAGGAGTTCCTAATACTTTTGCCACTTTAACATAATTTTTATTTTTTATACTAATAAATTGGGCTCTAACTATTCTAGCTGTTTTAAGCCATCCTGTAAATCCTATAATCAAAATCATACTTAAAACTCCCCCTCTTACTATAGATTGAAATGCTAACATTACAACAAGAGAAGGAATTGATAAAAAAGAATCTAAAATTCTCATCATAAAACTATCAATAATTCCTCCAAAATACCCACTTATTCCTCCATAAACTATTCCTATAATTGTAGAGATCATAACAGAAAAAATAGCTATACTCAAAGATACTCTTCCACCATATAAAATTCTAGAAAAAATATCTCTTCCAACATTATCTGTTCCCATAATATGTATACTGTTTGGTTTTAATAAAACCTCATTCAAATTAACTTCTGAAGGATTAAATTTGCATATAACTGGAGCTATAATAGACATTAATATTATAACTAAAAGAACTATAAACCAAAATTTACATAGTATCTTTTTCACTGTATCACCTACTTTCTAAGATGGGGATTTAATATAATTTCAATAATATCTATAATCATAATGGTTAAAACAACTAGTATTCCTGTTACAAAAATGCATCCCATCAAAAGAGGATAATCTCTAGAATTAGCAGATTTAGCCATAAGCATTCCTATCCCTGGAAAAGAAAACACAGTTTCTATCATAACTGTTCCACCAAAAAAAGAAGGTATATTTATACCTAAATAATTAATAAAAGGAATGATAGAATTTTTTAATATTCCTTTTTTTATATTATTTTCTAAAACACCATTTGCTCTAGCTACCATAACATAATATTTATTGTCTTCCTCTTTAATTTTTTCAGAAATAAACCTAGCATATGCTCCTACATGTATAATAACTATAGATAAAACTGGCATTATTAAGTGTTTAATCCTATCTATAAATCCTCCCCCATCTATTGCTATATTCCCTGATGAAGGCAAAATCCTTATAGATACAGAAAAAATAAATATTAATATTAACCCTAACCAAAAAGATGGTATGCAATAAAAGAATATGCTAAAAAAATTTAATATTCTATCCCAAAGGGATCCTTTATTAAAACCTGCTTTAATTCCAAATAAAATAGAAAATATTACTATTAATATTATGGAGCTTATTAGTAAAAAAAGTGTGTTTGGAATTCTTTCTTTCAATATATGACTAACCTTTCTTCCTTCTATATAAGATATTCCCATATCACCTTTAAGCATTTGACTTGACCATTTTATGTATCTTTCTAATACTGGTTTATCTAATCCATAGTTTTCAACAATTCTTTGTCTTTCTATTTTATTTAAGTTATCTGCTTTTCCTCCATAAATAGCTACAGCCGGGTCACCCGGCGCAGCATTTATAATAAGAAAAGATATAATACTTAAGAAACCTATTACTATAATTCCTTGTATTAATCTTTTGCTTATAAATTTTAATATCATCTTATGTTCCACTCCTCAACATTCCATAAAAAGCCCATTCCATGATGTCCAAGTATCTTTTCTTTTATACCTGTAACTCTCTTGTTAACACCATATAATGCTTTTAAGTAAACATTAAAATTAAAGGGAGGATCAGAAACTAATTCCTTTTGAAATTCATTATATAAATTTTTTCTTTCACTCTTATTTTCAGTTGTTCTAGCCTTTTCAAGAAGATCATCTACTTTAGCATTTGAATAAGCACCAAAATTATTTCCCCCCTCTATTTGACTTGAATGAAATAATTTATATGTATGATCATCTGCATCATATGGACTTCCCCATCCTAATACAAAAGCATCACACTTATCTATTTCTATAGCATTCCAATCTAAAGCTTCAACTTTAACATTAACACCTAATTTTTTAAATTGTGAAGCTAGATAATTTGCTATTTTAACTCTAACTTCATCTGTTTTAGGAGCAGTTAAAGTAAATGAAAATTCTTTTCCATCTTTTCTTCTTATTCCATCAGAACCTTTTTTAAATCCTGCATCATCTAATAGCTTATTAGCTTTTTCTAAATCATAAGTGTATTTTTCTACTTTTTCATTATTAAACTCATTAAATTGTATTGGAGAATAGGCTACTTTTCCATATCCTAAAAGTATCCCTTTAACCATAGCTTTTCTATCTACTGCATAGTTAAAAGCTTTTCTAACATTAACATCTTTCCATATATCTTTTCTCATATTATACATAAAACATCTATAATCTGCTGTATCTAATTTATAAACTTTTACATTATCTGATTTATCAAATTTTTCTACTTGACTAGGTTCCAAATAAGCTACATCAATTTCTCCAGTTTTAAGTTGCATAGCTCGAACATTATAATCTGGTATAAATTTAATTACAATTCTATCTATATTTCCTAATTTATCTTTATCATAATAATCTTTAAACTTACTTAAGGTTAAACTACTTCCTTTTTTCCATTCTTCAACTTTATAAGGGCCTGTACCTATTGGTTTTTGATTAAATTTAGCATTATTTATATCTTTACCTTCAAGAGCATGCTTAGGTATTATTCCTAGGGTCATCTTATCTAATAATGCTGGAAAAGGTTTATCTAGCTTTATTTTAAGTTCATAATCTCCTGTAGATTTTATACTCTTTATTTCTTTAAACTCCGGTCTTAGTTCTGAATTTACCTTTTCGTTTTTTATTGAATTCACTGTAAATATAACATCTTCTGCTTTAACATTACTTCCATCATGAAATTTAACATCTTTTCTCAATTTAAATTCATAGGTTAATCCATCTTTAGATTTACTATAAGATTTTGCTATATCACATTTAGGCTTGTTATTTTTATCAAATTTCATAAGACCTCTAAATATTAAATTAGTAGTATATCCTGTAGTTAATATTGGATTTAGTTTTTCATCTTCAAACTCGGAACCATATATTAAAGTTTTATCCTTACTTTTTTCACTTGTGTCCACCTTTTTACTAGAACACCCTACAAGTATAAAAGATAAAGATAAAATCCCAATAATTAAACTACATATCATTTTATTCTTTAATAATTTTTTTTTCATAAGTATTCCTCCTAAAGTAGTCAATAATATTTACTTATATAAAGAAGCAATTTTCATTCCAATACAATATATTAGAAATCATTCATATTTTTATAAAAAAATCACTTATAATTTTCAAAATGAGATTTTTGCAGTATCATTTTGAGATATTTTTTTAAATTTCTCACTTTGATACCTATTTATATTTCTATTAAACAAAAAAAGTAAAGGTTTAACTTTACTTTTTAAGATTAATTTTAAATTTTAATAAATATACTAAGTTGAATTTATTATCTTTTCTTAAAGGCTTAAAACTAATATATATATATTAATTATAACAATATAATTTAACTTATATTGTTTTAATCAAGCTTTAAATATATAATCAACTCTCATATACCCTTTCTGAAGCACTGCTTCTAGCTAAAATATACTACTTTGTTATAACATTGTCAATATTTTTTACTAAATTTTACATAAATTTTCCATATTATATCATATTTAATGGTACATTTAAATATTATTAATTTAGGGCATTTTCAACTAATTTAATGAGGTGATATTATGAATTGTCTAAGCGAAAACAAATATAAAGATGAATTACCTTTAAATACTATAAAAAAAATAAAATCTATATTGCAAAAATTAGGTATATATACTATAGAACATAACTGGAAAAATTCTGTTAAAGGTTTTTATTCTGTTAGAGTAACCATTAAAGAAACCACTCTTGGAACAAATGGAAAAGGAACTACTCCTATATATGCTTTAGCTAGTGCATATGGTGAACTCATGGAAAGATTACAAAATCAATCATTTTTCAAACTATCAATTGACGTAAGTGATGAATGTTTTAAATATAAAGGCTTTTATTATGCTCCTGATGAAAAGCCTATGACAGCTGATGAATTTTTAAATAGTAATGATGATTGGACCAAATATCAGCTAAGTTCCTCAAAAGACTCTATAAACAAAAGAACATTAATGAAAAAATGGCAAAATATATCCTATGAAAAAACACCTTACGATTTCATAAGCCTTCCTTATATAAATATAAACAACAATAAACTATCCTATATACCTATAAAAATGATATCTAAAATGTATATGTCAAATGGTATGTGTGCAGGAAATTCTCCTGAAGAAGCTTTAGTTCAAGGAATGTCTGAAATATTTGAAAGATATGTAAATATAAAAATAATAAAAGAAAAAATAAATCCACCTAATGTTCCATCAGAATATATTAAAAAATATCCTAAAATATACTCAATGATAGAATCTTTACAATCATCTGGCAAATACAAAGTTTTAGTTAAAGATTGTTCTTTAGAAAAATCTTTGCCAGTAGTATGCGTAATACTTATAAATAGACAAGATAAAACTTATTTTTTAAAATTCGGATGTCACCCTGCAGTAGAAATAGCTTTAGAGAGGACTTTAACTGAATTACTCCAAGGACAAGATATAAAAAAAATGATTGGAAGCACCCCTTATTCATATAATCCTAAAAATGTAGATAGCTACAACAATCTCCTTGGAATATTAACTACTGGTGGTGGAACTTATCATTCAAATATATTCACTAAAAAATTTTCATATAAATTTAAAGGATTTATAGATAATTCAAATTTAAACAATAAAGAAATGCTTAAATATTTAGTAGATTTACTAAAAGAAAACGGATATGATACTTTTATAAGAGATTCTTCATATTTAAATATCCCTGCATACCACATAATTGTACCTGGTTTTAGTGAAATAGAGCCTTTTGATTTTGTTGAATCTTTAGATAAATACAGCAAATTTATAAACTTAAAAAAAGTAATTAGAAATATAAATTCTTTAGATAATAACAAGATCAAAGAAACTCTTGATTATATCAAAGAGGATAAAGATTATAATCCTTTTGTACCTGTAACAAAACTTATAAGTACTTCTATAGACGGCTTTACTCCTTGGTATTATTCAACCCTTGGATTATTTCTAGCAGCTTGTTACTATAAAATAGGTGATTTTAAAAATTCATATGAACAAATGGATATATTTATAAATGCATCTAAATTTAATTATCCCAATTTAAAATTATATAACTATTATAAATGTGTAAGAGATTACATTGGCTGTAAAGCTGCTAATTTATCTTTTAAAGACACTATAAATTCTCTTAATACTTTTTATTCAAAATCAATGATGAAATCTGTAATAAAAGAATTTAGAAAACCTGAAAATATATTTTCATATTTTGGTTGCATGACCTGTTGGAATTGTTCTAAGTGCATCTTTAAAAATACCTGTTCTTACAAAAAAGTAGAAAAAATATATAAAATATTAAAAAATCAAAGTTCTATAAGTAATATACATCAAGAAAATCTTAGAAAACTTTTAGATTAATAGTTTTTAATAGGAATAATTATATTTTTTCATTAAACTGAATTTTTTTTATTAATTGATTAACACTCCCTAAGCATACTTAATATACAGTATGTTTTTTATATACAATATAAAAAGAGCTAAAATATTTTAGCTCTTTTATATGTTTATACTATTATTTAGTATTCTTCAATATCAAATCGATTCATTTTGCAATCACACATTGGTTCCATTTTCATTCCATCCATTTGCTCCATTTGTTGCATCTGCATCCCATCCATACATTGCATTGGTTGCATTTGCATTGTACACATTCCTTGCATTGGCTGCATTTGCATTCCATCCATGCCTTGCATTGCTTGCATTGGCATTACACACATACATTGCATTGGTTGCATTTGCATACAATACATCCCTTGCATTGGCTGCATTTGCATTCCATCCATGCCTTGCATTGGTTGCATCGGTTGCATTGGTTGCATTTGCTGCATCTGTTGCATCTGTTGCATCTGTTGCATTTGCTGCATTTGATCCATTTGTTGCATTGATTCCATTTTCTTCATTTCATATTTATCTTTCATATCTTTATCTTCTTTAGTTTTAGTTTCTTTCATATGATCCATGCATTTACATTGGTTCATATTCATATCCCCCATTGATTGCATTTGATCCATAGATTTCATACACTTCATTAATACACCTCATTATAAAAAATTATTACATTACTATAATATGTTTGATTTAACTTTTTGCTATGCTTTTTTTATATATTTAATGTAAATTTGTTTTACCACATTATTCTTCTCATTTCATTTCCAGTAAATCTATCAATTGAACTATCTGAATCTCTTACATCAAATCTTTTTTTACACTTGCAAGGATTAATATTTAATATATAATTATATTTTATAGCATGCTTCATTTCATCTGTTAAAATGGTAAGAATCATGTCTCTATAACATCTACTAGGTATTCCTTGTCTTATTACTCTATATTTTTCCATAGCTTTTAATTCACCAAATATAGCTTTTTTTATTCCATTTATATAAGATTTTGGTTTTTCATAATCACCAGAATCTTCATTTTCCTTCAATTGTATACCTGTATAACATTTGTATATTTCCTTAAACCACTTAGCATGTTTTTTTTCATCTTTTTTTATACTTTTTATTATTTCTTTTTCTTCTTTAGTTGGAGCTTTAGACATCAAATAGTCATAAAACATCTGATCTGATTTTTCATCTTTAACTGCCTCTTTTATAAGATTTAATGAAATACATAATGCTTCTCTTGTAAAATCCATACCATAGTTACTACAACATCCTGCTTTATGCATTGGCATTGTATATGGGATACCATAGTTCATCATACAAATATATCTCCTTTATTATTGAATCCTCTTTCAGTATATTCTAAATTAGTTTTTTAGTACCTTGTCCAAAGTATTTTGTTTAAATATCTAAATACAAAATAAAAGAAGTCAATTTTAAATTTGACTTCTTAATAAAACAAATTTTTTTATATATTTTAAAATTATAATATTAGCCACCTAAAGTAATATCTTGATCATCATACCATTTTAAAGCATCATAAAATTGCTTTTCCTTAAAATCTGGCCAATAATCATTTACTACATAAAAATCAGAATAAACAGACTGAACTGGTAAAAAACCACTTAATCTTCTTCTACCTCCCCATCTTATAATTAAATCTATCCTAGAAACATCATAAGAATTTATATTCTTCTTTATAGTCTTTCTATTAGTACTATTATTTTCTTTTAAATTAGCTAAATCCCATTCCCAGCCATAATTAACTAGAAAGTTTACTTTTATACCACCATTACCAAATTTTTTTCTTTTAAAAGTATATGGTAATAATTCTTTTGGAAACATTTGAGATCTAGTATTTCCCAAAACTAATAAAGAAGCATCTTCTTTAGACAACATATTAACAGCTTTTACACAAGCATCAGTAAAAGCTTTCCTTTGTAATTTAGGCCTTTTAGTATTATCTGTTGTAAACCCATAATAGGTTATTTCTTTCACTCCTAATTTTTCGCAAAGTTTAAAAACTTTAACTCCAGGAATCAATCCAAACATATATCCTTTTTCCTTGTTAAATCCTTCTCTTTGAGCCCATCTTCTATTGCCATCTGGTATTAATCCTATATGATCTGGAATTCTCATAGTATTCCTCCTTAAGTGTATATGTATATGTGCCTCTAATATATTTATTGTTAATTTAAGGTATAAAAAATATTATTATATATTATTTACAATTTAATCCTTATTTAAACAATTTTATTATTATAGAATAAAAAATATTTTAAAAAATTTTCAAAGGGCTCAATTTTTTTCATAAAATTCCATAATTTTATTGACTTAAATAAATGCATATGATATCATTTGAACGAATTAAAGAAACTATAATTTATAATTTAATATTTTAAAGTTTACGTGTTACTGATTCGATCAGGCATGAGTAAAGCTTGCAATAATTAGCTTTTATTTACATCTACTTATATGTAAATATTTTCTAATTAAAGTTTTACTCATGCCTTTTGTTTTTTTAGTAATCACTATTACTAGTAAAATAATTTAATACAAGAGAGGAGATTTTAAATGTTTAAAAAATCATTTGGTGTTTTACAAAAAGTAGGTAAATCACTTATGCTTCCAGTTGCATTGCTACCAGCAGCAGGATTATTACTAGCATTTGGTAGTACATTTCAACAAGATAACTTTTTAAATCTTGTTCCAGCACTCAATAACCCTGGATTCCAAGCTTTTGCAAAAGTCATGGCTGAATCAGGTAATATAATTTTTGCTAACTTAGCTTTAATTTTCGCAGTAGGTGTTGCCGTAGGACTTGCAGGGGGAGAAGGCGTTGCAGGACTTGCAGCTATAGTTGGTTTCTTAATTATGAATACTACTATGGGCCTTGCAACTGGTGTTCATTCTAGCATGATTGGTCAAGCTCATCCTGAATATGCAAATGTTCTAGGTGTTCCAACACTTCAAACTGGTGTATTTGGCGGTATTATAATCGGTATTATTGCAGCAGCATTATATAATAAATTTCATAATATAGAGTTACCTTCATACTTAGGTTTCTTTGCGGGAAAAAGATTTGTTCCAATAATAACTGCAACATTTGCAATAATTGTTGGTTTAATAATGGTAGTTATTTGGCCACCAATTCAAACTGGATTAAATACATTCTCACATAATATGATAGATGCAAACAAAACTTTAGCAGCTTTTGTTTTTGGTGTTATTGAAAGAGCTTTAATTCCATTTGGATTACATCATATATGGTATAACCCATTCTGGTTCCAATTTGGAGAATACATAGATAAAGCTGGGCAATTAGTAATGGGAGACAATAAAATATTCTTTGCTCAACTTAGGGATGGTATCCCATTTACAGCAGGTACATTCATGACTGGTAAATTTCCATTCATGATGTTTGGTCTTCCAGCAGCAGCTTTAGCTATATATCAAGAAGCTAAACCTGAAAAGAAAAAACTTGTTGGTGGTATAATGGCATCTGCAGCTTTAACTTCATTTTTAACAGGTGTAACAGAACCACTTGAATTCTCATTTTTATTTGTTGCTCCAATATTATTTGGAATTCACTGTATATTTGCAGGTTTATCATTTATGGTAATGGAAATGTTAAATGTAAAAATAGGTATGACATTCTCTGGTGGTGTAATTGACTTCTTACTACTTGGTGTTATTCCAAATAGAACAAAATGGTGGCTTGTAATTCCTGTTGGTTTATGTTTCTCAGTAATTTATTACTTTGGATTTAAATTTGCTATTAGAAAATGGAATTTAAAAACTCCAGGTCGTGAAGATGATTCTGAAGGTCAAGTTTCAACTAACGTTAAAGGTGGTAAATTAGCTGCAGGAGTACTAAAAGCTTTAGGTGGAAAAGAAAACTTAGCAAACTTAGATGCTTGTATAACTCGTTTACGTGTAGATGTTAAAGATCCTAAAAAAGTAGATAAACCTGAACTAAAAAGATTAGGTGCTTCTGGTGTTATGGAAGTAGGAAACAGTTTCCAAGCTATCTTTGGACCAAAATCCGACCAATTAAAAGAACAAATCAAAGATGTTATTGCAGGAAAAATAATAACTGACGATGTAGATGTAGATAACACTCCTAAAAAAGCTGTTTCTGTAGATGATGATGATTTATTTGTTGCTCCTATAGATGGTAAAATAGTTTCTATAACTGAAGTTCCAGACCAAGTATTTTCTGAAAAAATGATGGGTGATGGATTCGCTATAGAACCTAAAAATGGTAATGTAGTTTCACCAGTAAACGGAACAATAACTACTGTATTCCCAACTAAACATGCTATTGGAATAACAGCTAATAACGGACTTGAATTACTAGTTCATTTTGGATTAGATACAGTAAATCTTAAAGGTGAAGGATTAGAAGCTTTAGTAGAGCAAGATTCTAAAGTTAAAGCTGGAGATCCTATACTAAAAGTTGATATAGACAAAATCAAAAATAAAGTACCTTCAATTGTAACTCCTATAGTATTTACAAATTTACCTGAAGGTAAAAAATTAGAAGTTAAACTTAACAAAGAAGTTAAACGTGGTGAAAAAGACATTGTAACTATAAAATAATAAAAAACTGTAACTGATTAATCAGTTGCAGTTTTTTTTATTATTTTACTTTACTTAACTATTTAATTACTATATATTAATCTTAAATCCTTAAATATATCTAAGTTATAATCTTTTCATATCTATACTGGTAAATCCTATATCTAATGTCATAAACTAAATATAGACAACCCTCCTATTTTCTTATAATATGTAAATAACTTGTATTTTAACTGAAATTATTTAAAATTTACAATAAACAAATATACTTTTATTTTTTATTTTTATTATTTAGGAGGTTGTTATTCAATGTATAATCCGCTAGATTCAAAATCTTTTAAGCCTTTCATTTTACTCCCCTTATTATTTACTATTATATTTTTACACTGTTCTATAAAAGTATCTGCTTCTAATATAAATAAAAACACTTCTCATTCTATATACTTAAATTTTAGAAAACATACCATATCTTTAAGACTTCTAAAAATGAACAACAAATTAGATAACCGTATTACAAAACTAACTAATTCAAATAAAGATTCCTCTAAAAAAACCCTTTACTCAATAGATAAAAATAATTATACTAAAAAAATATCTAGATCAATTACTGTAAAAAAGTCTATTAATAAAAACCCAGTTAAAAATACGGATACTAGTAATCTAGATTTATTAGCAAGACTTGTAAAAGCAGAAGCTGAAGGACAACCTTATAAAGCTCAAGTAGCCGTTGCAGCAGTAGTTTTAAACAGAATGAAAAGTTCAAAATTCCCTAACTCTATAAAATCTGTTATATACGATAAAAGTGATGGACATTATCAATTTACTCCTACAGCTAACGGATTTATTAACAAAAAGTCCTCTTCTATATCTTTAAAAGCAGCTAAAGAAGCATTACAAGGCTCTGATCCAAGCAATGGTGCTTTATATTATTTTGACGATTCTACTAAAAATAAATGGCTCTTAAAAAAACCTAAAAGCATAAAAATAGGCAATATGATTTTTGCATATTAATAATATGTAAGATTAAACTTTTTCTCCTTTTTATCAATATCAATTTTTATAACATCAACCTTTTTTACTTTTGAAAAAGGAGTTCCTATTCTTATTTTTGTTAAAAATTTTTCTATATCTGTACCTTTACCCTGTATTTCTATAGCTACAGAACCATCATCACAATTTTTTACCCATCCTGTTAACTTATAAGACTTTGCTATATAATAAGTAAAATATCTAAATCCAACACCTTGTACTTTACCATAAACATTAACTAAATATCTATTCATTTTATCCCTCCCTAATCATATTATAAACTGTATTTTAGATACTATAATAATTAAATTATAACTTATTTTATTTAAGTTATAATTTAATATTCTTTTTTATTCTATTTTACTTTCTAAGTAGTATAATTTGTAAAGGGTATCTATGTATTTAAACCCTTTTTTTTGTATTTTTAGTTGTTAATTCTTTAACGCAAAGACAAATATGTATATAATCTATATGTAGTATTCATATGATTTTTTTAATTAATTACAAAAGAGGGGATGAAACATGACTACATTTTACGCAGAAATTATAGGAACTGCACTAATGATTATTTTAGGAAATGGTGTTATTTCTAATGTACTTTTAAAAGAAAGCAAAGGATATAATTCTGGTTGGATAGTTATAGCAACTGGTTGGGGCCTTGCTATTGCTCTTCCAGTAGCTTTATTTGCAAGCATAAGTGGTGCTCAATTTAACCCAGCAGTTACCCTTTCACTTGCTACTGTAGGAGAACTTTCTTGGAGTAAAGTCCCTATGTACATAGGAGCTCAAACAATAGGCGCTTTTTTAGGAGCTTTTATTGTATGGCTTATGTATAAACCTTATTTTGATAAAACAGATGATTCTAAAGAAGTTTTATCTTGTTTTTCAACAGTACCAGCTATAAGAGGACATGCTGGAAGTTTTATAGCAGAAGTTTTAGGTACATTTGTTTTAGTTTTTGGAGCTTTAGGAATAGGAGCTCAGAAATTTTCTCCAGGAGTTTCAGCAGCTTTAATAGGATCAATAGTTTGGGCCTTAGTTCTTTCACTTGGAGGACCTACAGGCTGTGCATTAAATCCAACTAGAGACTTAATGCCTAGAATTGCTCACACTATTTTACCTATGAAAACAAAAGGAAATTCTGATTGGTCTTATGCTTGGATTCCAATAATAGCACCAATTGTAGGTGGAATACTAGGAGCTATTACATATACTTCTTTATTTTAATGAAAATATTAGATAACCTTTAATACATAAAATAGATAAAAATAGCAACCCCATAGTATATTTAAATATATTTTAAATTATACAATTACAATATATCCTCAAAGCTTAAGATTTTATAAAATAAAAAGTCTTACTAAAAATAATAAAAAATATTATTTTTAGTAGACTTTTTATTTTATATAACAATAAGTTTATTTTAAATATTTTTTCACTTCATCACAGGATAGCTTTCTTCCAGATACAACTACCTTGCCATCAATTACTAGTGCTGGAGTTTTCATAACTCCATATGATAGAACTTTTCCCATATCTGTTATATATTCTACTTTAGCATCTAATCCTAATTCTTTCACAGCTTCTCTTACTTCTTTATCCATGCTATTACAACTACAACATCCTGATCCTAATACTTTAATATCCATAAATACACGCTCCTTTATTTTTATAGCAAAAGCTATTTGGTATTTTTATTTATATTTCTAAAAAATATCATTTTAATTATTAAATAATATTTTTATTACAAATTTAATATCTAATTTAAAAACGGTGCAATAAAATTAAACAAATATCCTACTAAAATAATTCCTATACCTGTGACTACTATAAACAAAGCAATTAATTTAGGTTTTATTACTTTTCTAAGTAATATCATCTCTGGAAGAGATAATGCTACAACTGCCATCATAAATGATAGAGCAGTGCCAATCCCCACACCTTTTTTTATAAGAGCTTCTGCAATAGGTATAGTTCCTAATGCATTAGCATACAATGGTATTCCAGCTATTACTCCAACTATAACTGCAAAAGGATTTTCCCTACCTGCATATCTAGATAACAAAGATTCTGGAGCCCAACCATGAATAAATGCTCCTATTAAAATTCCAATTATAAGGTATATCCATATTCTTTTTATAATATCTTTTACAGAATCTACAGCAAATTTTACTCTTTCCTCTCTTGTCATAGATTTAATTTCTGCTTCTCCAACTTTTATTTTATATACATATTCTTCTACTTGATTTTCCATATGAAACAAACTTATAACTATTCCGCCTACTACTCCTATAACTACCCCTGTAATCACATATAATATTGCTACCTTAATTCCAAAAGAAGCAAGCAATATAGTAAAAGCTGCTTCATTTACTATAGGCGATGTTATAAGAAATGAAAAAGTAACTCCTATAGGTATGCCTGCTTCTACAAATCCAATAAACAAAGGAACTGAAGAACAAGAACAAAATGGAGTAACTATTCCTAATATAGAAGCCATAATATTAGCTTTTATACCACCAAATTTTTCTAGTATTTTTTTCGTTTTCTCCGGTGAAAAGAAACTTCTTATATAAGATATAATAAAAATCATTATTGCAAGCAATATCAAAATTTTTATAGTATCATAAAAGAAAAAATGAATGCTACCTCCAAGTTTTGTATCCATGGAAATTTTAAATATATTTTCTACCAAAAATCTTATTAAATTATCTAACCAAGTAAACATAGCTAGCCTCCTTATAGTAATTTTTATATTATTTTATAAGTATTTCATAAAATAACTAATTAATTATATTCTAATATACTTTCTAAAAAATGTTCTAGCTCAAAGGCTAGAATCTAATTTTTATACCATCTCTTCAATTATCTTTATTATGTCTAATATTTTCTTATCATTTATACTATAATGAACCCACATTCCTTTTTTACTGCTATTTAAGATATTTGCATCTTTTAATATTTTTAGATGTTGTGATAAATTAGACTGACTAAATTCTACATCTTTATTTAGCTCACAAACGCATTTTTCTTCATCTTGTAATTTCTTTATTATTTTTAGCCTTATAGGATGAGCTAAAGCTTTGAAAATTTTAACTTCTTTTTCCATAGAGTTCATAAAACCCTTCCCTTCTTTAGCTAAGATATTAGTAATTAACTTATTTATTTTAAATACATTAGTACATATATTACAAGTATTTAAATTTATAGTATATAAGTAATTTCTAATATGCTTATATTATATTCTATGTTATAAATTTTGTCAATATATTATTAAATTTATTTTTTTTCATAGGGATCTGTGCCTATAAAATTTACTGCTAATGTTGTTATTGGTATAGTAAATATAAGTCCTATACTACCACATAAAGCTTGAAGTATTTCTGCTGACATAACATCTTGATTTAACATTCTTTCAAAAGGAAGATTATAAGATGCCATAAGTATAAGAGTATACATAGCTCCTCCTGCATAAGCAAGTATTAAAGTATTAGCCATGGTTCCCATTATATCTCTACCAACATTAAATCCCGCTTTTATAAGCTCCATATTAGTCATTGCTGGATTATTAGCTTTTACTTCCTTCATTGAAGATGCTATAGACATACTTATATCCATTACTGCACCTAATGCTCCCATAAGTATTCCTGCAAATAATAGCCCTTTAAAATCAAATTTAGTATTTCCAGTTATATATATAACCATTTGAGCTTCTTCATCTCCAAGTCCCAATATTTGAAGAATAGAACTACTAATAAGCGCTATAATACCTGCTATCATAACTCCTCCTAAAGTTCCTATTATAGCAGCAAAGCTTTTCTTATTTTTTCCACTTATTATAAGTAAATTTATTATACTAACTCCTATACATATTATAACAGAGGATATAATAGGACTAAAGCCAGACATTATAAGAGGTATTAGTATCTTTAAGACTGCATATCCTGTTATCATAAGTGCCAGTACTGATCTAACCCCTTGCATTCCTCCCATTAAGGATAAAAGTAAAAAGAATACAACAACTATTCCTAATATGTATTTATATCTAACTATCTCATATATATATGATTTAGTAATTTTATTATTTTTGTCTGCCTCTATATTTACAAATACTTCGCTTCCTTTTTTGGCAGATATCTGATGCTTTGCTTTATCACTTACTAGGTTATCCATAGTAATTACTTTACCTTTAAATTCTCCATTTAAAATTTTCACTTTAACTTTACTTCTACTTAGTTGATTTTTAGATTTACTGTCTTGGAGCACTTCTATAACTTTCCCATGAGTAACATCATTTCTTATATATCCACTAGGGAAAAGCATTATTATAGCAACTATTATAGTAAAAACTAAAATTCTTATATCTGACTTTGATAACTTTTTTATCTTAGTCTTTAAGTTATTCCATATTTTCATATTAGTCTCCTTTCTAGTATATAAGCCTATATAATTATAAATCTTTTACAATAAATATACTACATGAAATATGAAATATAATTAAAATTTAATATTTAAGATAAAAATTATGAATTTTAATAAGTTATATATAACTTTGCCTATAAATATAATTATTTTTAAATAAAAACAAATAAGATTATTAATAAACTTTTATAAAAAATAAACTTTGCAGATTTTTATCTACAAAGTTTATTTTTATTTTATCTTATAATATAAAACTTAATATTAGAAGTTCTACAAGTCCTACTGCCCAAGCTATAGTTGTAGTAACTGACCATACTCTTATTTGTTCTTTTGCATCTTTTATTCCAAGTGAACGATTAACAACCCAGAAATAACTATCATTGAAATATGAGAATAAAAGTGATCCCATACATGCTCCAAGTGCTGCAAGTATTGGATTAACATTTGATGCTGCAACAATTGGTGCTGTTATAGAAGCTGCAGTTATCATAGAAACTGTACCACTTCCTTGAATAAGTCTTACTAATGAAGCTATTATAAAAGGTATTAAAACAACTGGCATACTAGATCCTGCAATTAATTTTGCTATATAATCTCCTGTACCACTATCACGAAGAACCATACCTAAAGCTCCACCACCACCAGTAACTAATATTATTATACCAGCAGATTTTATTCCTTTTTCCATTTCATTTATAACTTCTTCTTTGTTAAGCTTACCTGCTAATCCATATATAGCTATTATAAGTCCAAGACCTACTGCAATTACTGGAGATCCTAAAAATTGAACTATATTAGTAAACCCACTAACATTCATCATTTTTTGTTTTATTAAAACAGCTAATATAGTATTTCCAAGTATCAATATTATAGGAACTAATATTGGTGCAAAAGCCATAAACATAGATGGTAATTCTTTGTTATCCTCTTCATCATCAAAATCATATACCGGTTCTTGATATTCTGGACGAATCCATTCTCCTTCTTCTTCTCCTGGTATTTGATATATTTTCTTTCCTATATACTTTCCATAGATCATTCCAGCTATAGCCATAGGTATAGCTAAAGGAATTCCCCATAAAAGAAAGCTTCCAACACTTACTCCAAATATACCGGCAACTCCTACTGGACCAGGTGTTGGAGGTACTAAACTATGTGTAATTACAAGTCCTAACCCTAAAGCTACTCCAAGAGAAACTACTGATTTTTTAGTTTTTCTAGAAATTGCTTTTGCAAGTGGAGATAAAATTATAAATCCTGAATCACAAAAGATAGGTATTGATACTATAAATCCTGTTATTGCTAATGCTAATTCCTCTCTTTTTTTGCCTAGTACCTTTATAAATGTTTTAGCCATTCTTTCAGCTGCACCAGACACTTCAAAGATTTGTCCCATCATTACTCCAAAACCTATAATTATACCAATACTTCCTAAGGTTCCGCCAAATCCTTTAGATATAGATTCAATTATTTTGTTAGGCGGCATTCCTCCAATAAGACCAGTAATAGATGCTGAAACAATTAATGCTAGAAACGTATGAATTTTAGTTTTTAATATTAAAAATACAAGTATGATAATTCCAATCAAAAGTCCTAAGATCATTTGATTTCCTGCTACTGCGTTTCCCATTATTCTTCCCCCTCCGTATTTTTTGTAAAGGTATTCATTTGTAGTGAAAAAAATCTAGTAAAATATAATTATGTATACTGTGTAAATAAGTTATTTAGTATAAAATTTATTAAATATAAGTTCTTCCCTATAAAACTCAAAAGTAAATATCATTATATAAGGAAGAACTCCTATTTTAAAATATAAAATCTAGTTTTTAAATTTAGGTGAATATTTTGCAGCTAATATTATAGCTTCAATCATACTTACTGAACTTGCTATTCCAGTACCTGCTATATCAAATGCTGTACCATGATCTACTGAAGTTCTAAGTATTGGCATACCGCCTGTAACTGCAATAGTTCTTTCAAAATCTAAAGTTTTAGTAGCTATATGTCCTTGGTCATGATATAAAGATAAAACTGAATTATATCTTCCTTTAAGCGCTAAATGAAACACTGAGTCTGCTCCTATAGGACCTTCTACCTTATAGCCCATTTTTTGAGCCTCTTCTATAGCAGGAACAACTGCTTTCATTTCTTCATCTCCAAAAAGTCCATGTTCTCCACTATGAGGATTTAATCCTGCAACAGCCATTTTTCCATCTTCTACTCCTAATTTTTCTAGAGCTTCTGAACATCTTATTATATAATCTAAAACTCTTTCTTTAGTTACTAAATCACATGCTTTTCTTAAAGAAACATGTCTTGTTAAGAAAAATACTCTCATTCCTCTAACTTCAAACATAGTAAGTGGATCTTCTGTATCTGTTAAATCTGCTAAAATTTCTGTATGTCCAATATAATTTATATTACCTTTTTTTAAAGATTCTTTATTTATTGGAGTTGTAGCTATAGCATCTACTTCTCCTTCTTTAGCCATTTCTACAGATTTTTTTATATATTCAAAAGCTGCTTTTCCTCCTAGCCCTTGAACTTTACCTATTTTCAATTCATCTATATCTACATTATTTAAATCAATTAAATCTATAGTACCTAAAGTAAATTTACCATCTTTTGCTTTTTCAATACAATTTATATTTAACTTAACATCACAAAATCCCATAGCTTGTTTTATTACTTTTGCATCTCCTATTAATATAGGATTACATTTTTCATAAACTTCTTGTTCAGTTAATGACTTCACTACTATTTCTGGTCCTATTCCTGCTGGATCTCCTATAGGTATTCCAATTATTGGTTTATTAATCATATTGTTTCCTCCTTAGTCACAATTAATATTTTTAAGTAAATAATCTACACATAATTTCATTCCATCTTGGTTTCCTACCATTCCCCCTTTGCTTACAATCTTCATTTCTGGGAATTCCCCTTCTATAAATTTACCATAAGCTGCTAATGGAATTACTTCATCTAAAAGTTCTAATCCTGCTGAATTAAATTTTCTACAAATACTAACACTTATATCTCCACCACTGCTAAATATACCTCTTATAGATTTTATTTCCTTCATTATTTTATAACTTATTTCAGCTACAGCAGTATTCATTATTTGAGATAAAAATTCTTTTGTAGTATTTTGTTCATTTGCTTCTTTATCTAAGTTAATTCTTATTTCTTCATATAAAGAATCTAAAACTATACAAAACACATCATATCCATCTTTATTCTTTATAACTTCTTTTGCTACTCTATCTATTTCTTCATTTTTTGTATCTAAATCTCCTAATATTTTTCGAGCCTTTATATCTACTTTAAATATATCTCTATCTTGTAAAACTGTTTCTAATTGATTTCTTGTAGTATCAGTTATACTTCCTATAGACATAAGAACTTTATTACTTTTATTTTTCTTAACTTTCTTATCTAAAGCCATATTTTGTTTTATTGTTTCTGCAGTAAAAGGACCTGGATCTACGCAAACAAACTTAATATTTGTTTTAATTAAACCTTTAGCTATAATCTCCAAATCCTTGTTGTCTACTCCATCAAATATCATTAATTTTTTACCTTGAAGCCATAATTTTGATATTTTGTTTTTTAAATGCTCTGATCCTCTTCTTACATCTTCAAGATATATTGACGCAACTTCATATTTACTTTGCTCTTTTACTATATCTTCTATAACAGAAGAATTTATAGGTTTTTTGCCATCTTTTGCAGCATCTGTATCTTCTAAAGCCTTACCATTTACTAAAAGATAACCTCCTACAGCTTGTCTTCCTGCATCTTTAAATACTGGTACTATAGCAGCTATAGTATCTTTAGGAAGTATATCAAGCATTCCATCTATTTCAGATCCAATATTTCCTCTTAAAGTGCTATCTATTCTTTTTCCGTAAACTTTTACATCTGGACTTAAGAAAAATTCTGTAGCCTGATATACTCTTTCATAAGCATCCTCTTTTTCAACACCTCTACTATCTGTTGAATAAAGAACTGTATCATACCCTTTTTCTAAATCATCTTTTTTTAGAGAATTCATCATAGTTACAGGTTTTAAATTTAATTTTTTGATTAAAACACCGGTAGCATTAGCTCCTGTTAAGTCATCTGCTACAACAACATAATTTATCATTTAGTATCCCCCTTAGACTAATCAATTAGGAAATTTAATAAAATCTAGAGTTATGATTTTACTAATTATTTATATATTAAATTTAAT
This sequence comes from Clostridium oceanicum, assembly GCF_039521385.1. Classification (NCBI taxonomy): domain Bacteria; kingdom Bacillati; phylum Bacillota; class Clostridia; order Eubacteriales; family Clostridiaceae; genus Clostridium; species Clostridium oceanicum. Next base: position 153,001 of record NZ_BAAACG010000009.1, read on the forward strand.
ATTCCTCAAAATAATAAATTTATAACTTTCTATACATTAATTACTTTTACATTTAATGATTCTATATATTTATTTTCATCCTTATTAAACTTTTTATCTGTAATAACACAATCTACTGATTTCACTGAAAATATATTTACAAAAGACTCTTTATTAAATTTACTACTATCTGTTAATAAAACAGAATAAGAAGCAGATTTTACTATACTTTTTTTCAATTTTGCTTTTTCAAAAGTAGGAGTAGAAAGCTTAAACTCAGAATCTATTCCTGAAGTCCCTAAAAAAGCTACATTAACTTTTATGTTAGATATAAATTCATCGGCAGTAGGACCTATAATACATCCTGTTTCCTCTTGTATTTTCCCTCCTACAACATATGTTTTTACATCATTTTGATATAATTCTAGAGCTATCTTAAGATCATTAGTTATAACTGTTATACCTTTTATTTTATTAAGAACCTTAGCTAATTCAAAAGTGGTAGTACCTGCATCTAGAAATACACTATCCCCTTCTTTTATTATAGTTAAAGCTTTTTCTGCTATTTTTTCTTTTACATATATATTACTTGTTTTCTTTAAATCATAAGATTGTTCTGATAAATAAGTAGAACGTTTTACAGCACCACCATGGCTCCTATATAAAATTCCTTTATCTTGTAATCTATCAAAATCTCTTCTTATAGTCATCAAACTTACATTTAATTCATTTGCAATATCTTCTACTTTTACACTCCCTAGCTTTTCTAGTTTTTCTATTATGTAATTTTCTCTTTCAACTGGAAGCATCCTATCACCTCTTATATATTATAAAACCATAAATTTTAATATAGTTTCCTTTATTATTGAAAATCAATTTGTGTTTTTCTTTTCGTTTGTATTGTTCGTTTCTGTTAATTTAATATTATACTGTATTTTATATTTTGTCAACATCTTTTATCAATGCCCGTATTTCAACAATACATGATATTTTTATGACAAAGTAACATGAAGATATTATTGCTAAAATCTCTTTTAATAAGAATATCTAACAAAAACTCACAGATAAATTAGGAATTTTATATTTTTCACCTTTAGAAATAAAAAAAATTAGCAAATATTTTTCTATTTGCTAATTTTTTTTATTTATGGTTAGTTAAATTATTATTTATATAGAGTAATTTTCATTAAAATTTTTTCCAATAAATATATTAACTTCAAAATATAGAAGTAAAACAAAAAAATTTTTTTATTATTTTACAATAGTTTTTTTTAAATAAATCTATTTTTAGTTCTATTTTAAAACTTAGTAATAAATTATAGTTTAAATTTATTAACTGTAGCATCTAATTTTTCTGATATTTCTTTAAAATGTCTCATAGCATCTACTATTTTATTTATCTGCTCTACTTCTTCTTGTACAGATGTTAATATTTCTTCAGTACCAGCTGAAGATTCTTCACATATAGCAGTTATTCCTTCTATAGATCCTATAACTACTTTCTTTTCTTCATCTACATTTGAAACATTCTTTGAAAGACTTTTAATCTCTTTTAACATATCTTTTATAGAGGATTCTATGTTATTAAAAGCTTCATTAGCTTTTATAAGTCCTTCATTTTGTCCCTCTACACACTTTTTACCTTTTTCCATATTTCCATTTACTATTTCAACTTCTTCTTTTATTTCATTAATTATATTTGAAATTTGCTTAGTTGAATTTGATGTTTCTTCTGCAAGTTTTCTTATTTCATCTGCAACTACTGCAAAACCTTTGCCACTTTCCCCTGCTCTTGCAGCTTCTATAGCTGCATTTAAGGCTAACAAATTAGTTTGATCTGCTATATTTTCTATAGTATTTATTATTTCACCTATAAACTGTGATTTATCTGATAGTATGTTGATATTACTATTTATTTCTTCCATAGTAGCATTACTATCATTCATTTTAACTTTTAAGTCTTTCATAGATTCTAATCCATTTTTGTTAGCATCTACAGTTTTATTATAATGCTCTCTAAGCATCTCATTACTATTAACTGATGCATCTATTTCTTTAGACAGCTCATCTAATTTTTTCATTCCATTAGTACATTCTTCCACTTGATCATTTGATCCTGAAGCTAATTGCTCTATAGTCTCAGATATAGCATTAACAGATTCTTTCATTTTTTGTATATTGTCCTTTACAAATCCTGAATAGTTATTAACTTCATAAGACTTATCTCTTATATCAGTTATAATGTTTTTAAGCTCACAACTTAAGTTCATAGAAACTTTAATCATTTGTCCAGTTTCATCTTTATTATCTAAATAACCTGTGTCATCTACAGTTTTTGATAAATTCAAATGAGATAAATTTTCCATAAAATCTATATTATTTAATATCGGTTTTGTTATTCTTTTACTTATATATACTGCATATAAAGCTGCTATCATACATCCTATTATTATTACCCCAACACTTATCATTATTATTTTATTTTCTCTTTTAAATATTTCAGATGTAGGAGCTTCACTTACTAAAACCCACCCATTATAAGTTTTAGAAAATGCAACTATTTTATTACTATTACCTATTTTGGATTCAAAAGAACCTAAACTATTTTCTTTTAACTTAGAAGAAATCTTATCATAAACATCCTTATTATAATCTTTTAATTTTTCATTCATTTTATGGTTCTTATTAACCACAAATTGTGAATTATCATCTAATAAGAAAGCATATCCTGTATCATAAATCTTTATGTTGTTTATCATTTTTTTATATTGATCAAAATCCATATCAACTCCAACTATACCTATTAATATTTCTCCTTTATATATAGGCTTTTGATATGAAATTTTTATTCTTCCATTATGATCTTTGTGGGGCTTGTCCCAAAACCCATTCCTTTTTTTTAGTAAGTCAAAGTACCATTTATTATCCTTATTTTCTTCTTTAAAATCAGCTTTTTTATAATCATATTCTAATTTTTCAAATTTACCATTATGATTTACATCTTCATAATTTACAATACTAGCTTTTTCCGTATATGCAAAGTTAGGGTTCACAAGAACATATGCACCCATACCTTTATCTTTTGAAGATATAATATTTTTTATTACAGGATCTAAAGATTTAGTATATTCATCTATGTATTTTTTATCTTTTTTCACTTTATTTTCATCAAATAAAGCTATGGATGATTTCTCTAAATCCTCTGCTATACTTTCTACTTTTATGTAAGTATTATCTAAAGTACTTGCTTTTGCTTCAGTCATATTTAATATTCTATTTTCACATTCTTCTTTTAAAATTTTCCTATTTCCATAAAGAGTTAATCCCCCTACTAAGATTGATATTACAATAGTGCAAGAAATTATAGATAGAACTATTTTTGTACTTATTTTTTTCATTAGTTCTTTCGCCAGCTTTCAAAACAAGCTGACTTCCCCCTTTCTATTCTCATTTTTACCCATTATAATATATATTATATCATTTTTATAATATATTTACATTTTTATTTTAAAATGTAAATATATTTATTTAAACCTTTTAATTACTAAAATAAAATTAATATTACTTAAAACTGATTAACATACATAAATCTTGATTTTCTAAAATAAAAAAGTATAAGGAGCTATAAATTATAACTCCTTATACTTTTAACACACTAAATATTTATTTTTATATGAATAATACAAATGCACTATGTATCTATTTTAGTCCAGTAGATCCAAATCCTCCAGCATTTCTATCAGAAGATGTAAGATCTAAAGCTTCTGTAACTTTAACTTTTAAAACTGGTTTTATAACCATTTGTGCTATTCTCATTCCTTTTTCAATATCAAATGGTTTTTTTCCATGATTTATTAATATAACTGCAATTTCACCTCTATAACCTTCATCTATAGTACCTGGTGTATTTAACACTGTTATAGAATGCTTTAAAGCTAGTCCACTTCTTGGTCTTACTTGAGCTTCTGTATTTTCTGGAAGCTCTATAGCTATTCCTGTTTTTACAAGTATTGTTTCACCTACATTAATAGTTTTATTTTCCACAGAATATAAATCCATTCCTGCATCACTATCATGAGCATACTTCGGTATAATAGCTTCTTCATTCAACTTTTTTATTTTTAATTCTAGCATAGCATTACCTCCCTTTTTTTATAAAAGTCCTTAAACATTATACCATCTCAATTATAAAATCCTAGTATTTTTACTAATATAATTTATATTTAAAAATAAGTTTATGATATTCAAATACTAAAGTAATATATTTTATATCCATAATCATTTTACAATTCTATACATATTATGTATAATCTTAGTAAGCATTCTTTATACTCTATATTTTATTTTGAAAGGATGATTAAATTGAAAAAAAATAGTTACATAAATGTTTTAGTATTTATAACAGCTTACATAACTACGCGAGTTATTTATAGGTTCACAGGATTTAGCTATAGCTTTTCTGAAGGCTTAAGTACAAAACTATTAATAGATTTAAGTTTATGGGCTATATCATACATAATAATTAATATAATTGTTAGAAAAATAGTTTTACCAAAAATTAATACAGAAAGTTAAAAAAGTAAAATATATATAATAAAAAACATTGATATTAATTTAAATAAAATATCAATGTTTTTTATATTACCATAAATATATAATATATTTAATAATAAAACTCTTATCTATATTAACTTTATTATTTTATATTTTCTTTTCTGTTTCTTTATCAAAGAAATGAATCTTTTCTACATTAAAATATATGTCTTTTTCTTCTCCTATAAATACTCTATCTTTAATATTAGATTTCATTACTAAGTTTCCTATCTCAGTAGACATATATATATAATTTTCAGAGCCTAAATATTCTATAAAATCTACTTTTCCTACTATTTTATTCATTGATTTTTCTTTATTAAAAGTTATATCTTCTGGTCTTACTCCTAATGTAACTTGTTTTCCTAAATAATCTTCCTTTTTTAGTTTATTACCATAACATTCATCTAAATATATTATAGATTCTCCTAACTTAATTGCAGTTTTCTCTTTTTTATCTATAACTTCACATTCTAGAAAATTCATTTGTGGAGATCCTATAAAACTAGCTACAAATTTGTCAGCTGGATTATTATATATATTTTGTGGAGTATCAACTTGTTTTATATCCCCATCTTTTATTACAACAATTCTTGATCCCATAGTCATAGCTTCCGTTTGATCATGGGTTACATATATAAATGTTGTATTAAGTTTTTGATGAAGCTTTATTATTTCCGCTCTAGTTTGAACTCTTAGCTTCGCATCTAGGTTTGATAGGGGTTCATCCATTAAAAATACTTTAGGATCTCTAACTATTGCTCTACCAAGAGCAACTCTTTGTCTTTGACCTCCTGAAAGTTTACTTGGCTTTCTACTTAACAAATCTTTTATTCCAAGTATCTCAGCTGCCCAGTAAACTCTTTCTTTTATCTTCTTTTTATCCATCTTTCTTATTTTAAGTCCAAATGACATATTATCAAATACTGTCATATGAGGATAAAGAGCATAGTTTTGAAAAACCATAGCAATATTTCTGTCTTTAGGTTCCATATCATTAACTAACACATCATCTATAAAAAGCTTTCCTTTGCTTATATTTTCAAGGCCAGCTATCATTCTAAGAATAGTAGATTTTCCACATCCTGAAGGCCCTACTAATACTAAAAATTCTTTATCTTTTATTTCTAAATTAACATTTTTAACTGCTTTAAATCCATTTTTATATACTTTTTTTATATCTTTTAATAATAAGCTAGCCACTAAATTTCCTCCTTTAAAACTGCTCCGCTTTTTAGTTTCTAAAAACTTATATTTTATAATAATTTAACCTATTGTATTATTTATTTCTAGCCCATTTTTCAAAATACTATTATTATACATTATCTTAATATAAAATAAATTAGAGATTTAATTCTAAATCTTTCTAGAAAAAATTTCAGCACATTCTGGCATAGAAACAGCAAATGAATTTATATATTTCATATCTTCTTTTTTTCCTAAATTCTTTTCTATTATTTCTTTATAAATTGTTTCTTTTGATATTCCTCTTTCTTCTAGCATCTTAAATAATTGATAATCTTGTATTCCAAATCTTAAATTTTCCCATCTTAAAGAACGTAGTGGCTTCATATCTCTACCTGGATATACAAATAACATATCTCCTGCTTTCCAATGAGGATATTTATAACTCATTTCTTCTAAAGGATCTTTAGGCCATATAGCATAGTCCCATCTTAAGAATCCATCTAAATTAAAATAATAGGTTATCCATGGGATTAATCTACTTTCAATTAATGGAGAACATAAAAAGTTATTTATTCTATCTGGCATGCAGCACACATAATATGTAAGGGCACCTTTTTTGTAATTTAAATCATTTTTAGTCTTTTGTATTTCATTTCTATATTTTAATAATAAAGGTAAGCTTAAAGAAATATCTTTAAACTTTTCTTTTCCATTTTCAAAACATTCCTCAGAATGTAAAGCTGTTTTATAAGTAACTTTATGGTTTTCTATTAAACTATCAAGAAACTCAACATAAGTATTTACAAACTCTGAATCTGATGGTTCATCACTCATTACTCTAACTTTATCCCACCATCCTTTTTCTATTAAATGATTAAATAAAGCTTTAATATATTCACCTAACTCCTTTTTTGAATCAATATATCTGAAGTTATCCATACTTTCATCAAAATATCTAACTCTAATTGGATCTCTATAATCTTTTATTGGATTTCCAAAACCTTTTGCATCCCAAAGACCTGAAATTCCAAACAAATCAATTTCTTTTTCTATTCCAAGTTTCATACAAATTTCTATGTATCTATCTAAATTACTAAAATCAAATAGAAATTTTCCTTTTTTATCTTTCTTAAGAGATATCATATTAATTTCAAACAAGTTAGAAGAATTTTCAAATACTTTATAGCAAGATTGTCCACCCCATGGAAAATCTGAAACTATACAGCATATAGTTTTTTGTCCTAATGTAACTAATTCTTTTAAATAATTTTCTATTATTTTAAAATGATCATCTGACCACAAAGGAACTTTATACATTCTAGCCCAATTACTTGGATGTTGCCATAAATCTAAGTAAAACTCATAATCTTTTAAAGGTTTTAAAGTTATATCTAATAAATCTACTTTTATATTTAAAGATTCCATTTCTTCTTCTTTTGTATAACCTTTTTGAAAATAAAATTTTATTTTTAAATCTAAGCTTTTTTCTTTAAAGTCTTTTGGAATTTTTCCTTCAACCCAAATCATTCTAGTTTCTTTCTCTTTTATAAAGTGAAATGGTTCTCTTAATATAACATCTCCAATAAAATCTCCATTATCATCTTTAACATAATCTATAAAACTTAGTTTAAAGTTATCTTTAATATCCTCTTTTGTTTTTATATCTAATCTTATATTATTTATAAGTCCTTTATAACACACATTATTATTTAAATCTAAAGAACAATTAAATTCTTCATCACTTTTAATCATTATACCTAAAGCAAATTTTTCTTCCTTGGCTACAGTTATATTTTTACTTTTAGAGCTCCAAATGCTATCTTTTACTCTATTATTTTTTATATGTTTATAATATGAATCTACTAAACAATATTTAATATCCATTTTTATTCCCCCAACATTCTATTACTGATAATTTAAATTTTTAGTCCATACAAAAGGTATAGGAAATACTGCTTTTAAAAATTTTTCTATATTAGGCAGGTTACTTAAATCATAATCTAATTTATGATATTCTATCCCTTCAAAAACTAACTGGGTAACCTTTCCTATTTCTTTTATATAAATAATTTCATCTTTAATTTTTATACCATAACCATTTTCATCTTTTAAAAACTTAATTTCATTTAAAACACTTTCACTTACATATTGAGAAAAATACCCTCTTAAGTCATTCATAAGCTTTAAAAAATTAATTATTTTTACTGTACCATGTAAATAATCTTTACAAATCTCATCATATTTATCTAGTTTATTTCTTTCATCTTTTATATGAACATAATAATCTATATATTCTAATTCTAAATCTCTTTCTAAAGTTTCTAATAAATCATAGATATAATAACAGTTTCCAAAACACTCTACAACTTCTCCATATCTTTCTTTTTCATTTATTATTCTTAATACAATATATCCTATTAAATTTTCATCTTTAAAAATCACATATTTTTTATAACTAATATCCCCCCAGGGGATTGTAGCAGAATTGATCAAAGTTTTAAATTCATCATAACTTCTATAGTATCTAGTTGAATTTAAATTATACATTTCAGTAATTAATTTTAAATATTCTTCTTTATATTCTCTTAAATCAAAATTTATATAGATCTTCTCTTTAGGTAATACTCTATACTTATAAAAATCTTTTACTTTCATATATCCTCTTCTAGTATAAAGACTTCTATCCCCTGATATTAAAGCTATATCTACTCCTTGCTTATACATTCTATTTTCTACTTCATCTAATACTAAAGAAGCATAATTTTCACCTCTATAGGATTCATCTGTGCAAACTGCTCCTATAGAAGCAACTTTTATAAAAGATCCTTCTATAAAGATATTTTCTTCTAAAAAATTAACCTCACTTATAGGAATATCTCCATTATAAAATCCAATCATATTTTGGAGATTATTATAACTTAAAAGCAATGGAAATTCTTTTTCCATTGTAGGTTTATAACCTCTACTTTCTCTAAAAACATGATTTATTAAATTAATAACTTTTGTAAAATCTTTTCTTTTAGCGTTTCTTATTTTACTCAAATAAAATCACTACCTCTGCTTTATATTAAATACTAAAAATATTAACTACCCTTTAATACCAGATAAAGTAACTCCTTCTACAAATTTATTCTGAAGTACTAAATAAAATATAAATGAAGGAAAAAATGTAATAGTAGCTCCTGCCATTATAAGACCATAGTTTATAGTATAATGAGCTCCTAAGGTTGATAACCCTACCGTAAGTGTTCTCATAGAATCATCTGTAGTTACAATAAGTGGCCATAAAAATTCATTCCAAGCTCCTATAAATGTAAATATAGATAATGTTATAATAGCTGGCTTTATTAAAGGAAGAACTATTTGAAAAAATATCCTAATATCAGAACACCCATCAATTTTTGCAGACTCTAATAAATCTCTTGGTATAGATAGTATAGCTTGTCTCATTAAAAATACTCCAAAAGCTGTTGGAATAGGTAGTATTAAAGCTAAATAACTATTCATCCATCCCAAATTTCTCATTATTATATAAAGAGGTATCATTATAACTTGTGATGGTATTATTAAAGTAACTATCATAAATAAAAATATATTATCATTTCCTTTAAAATCCATTTTAGCAAATGCATATCCTGCCAAGCTGCTAAAGCTAACTGCAAGTATAACTCCACTTATAGATACAAATGTACTATTTAAAAAATATCTAAAAAAATGGTTATCTTTAAATATTGCTATATAATTTTTAATTGTTAATCCTGTTAATGAAAAATCTAATTTATACCCTACATAGGTAACTTTAAAAGAAGTAATTATCATATAAATGAAAGGTAGTATCATACAACCAGAAATTATAAGTAAAATCATATTTCCAATTGATCTTTTTAAAGATTTCATATAATTTCCTCCTATTTTTAAAAACATAAGTTATAACTATAAAATTAACATATTGACTCTTCTCTTTTTAAAAACTTTCTTTGAACTATAGTTATTATAGCTATAATTAAAAATAATATATTTGCTACAGCCATAGAATAACCTGAATTAAATTGTTTAAAAGATAAATTAAATATATGTAAAACTAATGTAGTAGTTGACATTCCTGGCCCTCCACCAGTCATGGTATATACTAAATCAAATATTTGAAAAGACCATATACTTCCTAAAAACACTATCATTATTGTAGTAGGTTTTAAAAGAGGTACTGTTATACTCTTAAATTTTTGAAATTTATTTGCTCCATCTACATCTGCTACTTCATAATAATCTCTTGGAATATCCATTAAAGCTGCTATATACATAATCATAAAGTATCCAATATTTTTCCATATAATTATAAACATTAAAACAGGCAGAGCAATTTTAGGATTTCCAAGCCAATCTATATTTTTACCTAATAAATTGTAAGCAATATAATTTAGCGGTGAACCATCTCCATTTAATATAATTCTCCATATTATTCCTACTAAAATCATAGAGGAAAGCACCGGGATAAACATTATACATCTTACAAAATTAGCAAGTTTACTTTTTTTTGAAACTATCCATACAGCTAAAAGCATAGACAATATTGTTTGGACAGGAACTACAACTATAGTAACTAATAAAGTATTTTTTAAAGCTACTAAAAAAGTATTATCTTTTAATATATACTTGTAGTTTTCAATTCCTATAAATTCAGCTGGATTTACTATATTATATTTAGTAAAACTAAAACAAAATGACATGATTATTGGTAATACATAAAAACTTGTAATAAGAATTAACAAAGGAAATATGTACCCATAAGGTTTAATACATTTAAATACTGCTTTTCCCTTTTCTTTCATAACTATCTTCCTTTTAACATTAATTATTTATAATATCAAATTTCATATTAGTTCTATGTAAAATTTAATATTAAATAGTATAATAACTACTTAAAAATTTCAAAACTAATCAAATTGAACAGAAGAAAATACATAAAAGACATATACAGTTAAATTTAACTTATATGTATATGTCTTTTTAATTAATATACTATTTAGTATCTTTTTTTAATAAATCATTTCCATATCTAGCTGCTTCATCTAAGGCTTCTTTGGGACTCACTTCTCCATTCATCATCTTTTGAAGTTGTTTCCACAAATAGTCATACACTTCAACTCCATGAGGAGCAACTTTAAGTGGTCTATATACTCCTTTATCATTTTTGATCATTTCTTTTAATTTTGGATCTCCTTGATATGGTTCATCCTTTGTTATTGGTGCTCTTGGATGATATTTATGGAATTTTGTCATAGACTTTGCACTTAACATATGTTTAATTAACTTAAAAGATAAATCTTTATCTTTTGCTGAAGACATTAATGTCAATTGATCAACAGAGGCAAATGTTCCTTTTCCTTTATTTTCTAGAGAAGTTATCATTCCATATTTTAAATCTTTAAAAGATTTCTCCAATACTTCCGAGGATTTTGAAGATAAGTTTATAGCAAAAGCTGCTTTTCCTTTTGCAAAAAGAGTTTCAAACATCTCACTATTTGTTTTAGACATAGCATTATCTGGTATTACTTTATCTTTAAATTTTAAATCTTTTAAAAACTGTGCTGTTTCAACTCCTGCTTTATCATTAAACTTAATAGTTTTTAAATCATCATTATAAAGTTCTCCACCTGCTTGCCATAAAAATCCATACCAATTCCAATTTAAATCACCAAAGAATTTTTGTCCCCAACCTTGGGCAAATCCCCATTGATCTATCTTTCCATCTCCGTTTGAATCTTTAGTAGCTTTTTTAGCTATTCTTCTGAAATCTTCCCAAGTTTTTGGTGGTTTTTCCCCTATTTTTTCTAATATATCTTTATTATAATAAAGCATTGCTGGATTAGCTGCTTCTATAGGAAGCCCATAAATACCTCCCATTTCTTTAGCATCATCTATATATATGTAATTTTCCATATCTTTTTTATCTAATCTTTTTGTTAAATCTTCTACAGCTCCCATTTTTATAAATTTAGGAAACATCTCTGCATACATGTATCCTACATCTGGACCTTTACCTGCTGCTATAGCTGTTGCATATTTTTCAGGATAGTTTTCCCAAGGTATAAGCTCAAGATCTATTTTACAATTATTCTTTTCTTCAAATTCTTTAAATATAGGTTCCCACACAGGTTTATCATTTTCTCCTATAGGTGGTAACCAAACAGTTATATGCTTTTTTTCCCCATCATCTGAATTAGAAGAAGTAGATTTACTTTTACATGCTGATAAAGTTCCTAAAGTTAATATAATAAATAAAAATAAAGCTAACTTCTTTTTAATGCTTTTCATTATCCTTTTCCCCCTACTCCATATCATATTTATACTAATTTCTACATTCTTCATAATAATATTAATAAATTTGATATTGTATGTCTAATCGAAAAAATTTATTGATATTTTATTAATTATTTGAAATTAAAATAATTATTGTAATCATATACTTTTTAAGCGATTATATATATAATGGATAATTTTATCTATTTATAAAATGAGTTATTTTCATATAAAAAAATGCATCAAATAAAATAAATTTATTTGATGCATCCCTTTTTAATATAAATACATATATACTCCAATTAAATATTAATTTTTAAATCATTATAAATAAACTATTTCTAATGAATGCTACATTCATTACAATTTTTAATTTTACATCTAGTACAAATAGGTTCTTCAGTAAATATCCTATCTATACACTGTTTTAAGATCTCCTCTGGTATTTCTTCTGTATCTTTAAATTTAACACATCCTTTTCCAACAGTTAAAGTTGGAATCTTGTGTTTTAAACTTTTAATTACTCTTCTTTCGTGAGTATAAAAAGAAAAGTAATTTTTCTGAGAAGCAAAAGCAATATATGTATGATTTAATTCAAATGTAGGCATATTATATTTATTACTTTCTATAACATTTTTATAATTTTCCCTTATATAATTAAGGATAACTATAGCCTTTTTCTTTCTAATACCTTCTAGATTGCTTACATAAAGATCTACAAAGCCATCTTTTCTTTGTTTCAAAACATAATCACCTCTCAGATTAGTTATTTTACTTTTGTCCTTTACCAGTAATATGTTCTACATCTATTTTTATAATTTTAATATTTTTACTAGCATTTTCTATATATTTTTCTCCTTCTTTTAAATAGTTCTTAGAATATTTATTTACAATAGCTTTTAATCCATCTATTTTTTCTTCACCTAAAACTTCTTTAGCTTTGCCAAAAACTATTACACTTTTATAGTTAGTATCAAATTTAGATGGCAATAATTCTACATCAGAAACAACACAAAATGAAACTCTGGCATTGTTTTTTATATTTTCAAGTTTATACCCTTCTTTAGCACAATGAAAATAAATATGTCCTTCCTTTACTGCATAATTTAAAGGTACACCATAAGGATATCCATAACTACTAATAGTAGATAATACTCCAACTTCTCCTCTATTTAGTATATCAATACTTTCTTCTATAGTTAGCTTTTTATCATCTCTTCTCATTTTTCTAAACACTTTAGTCACCTTCTCTTTGTCTGATTTATACAATAGTATTCACCCCTATATAATATAATTATTATCACATAAACCAATACCCTGTTTCCGTTTAATTATACCATATGTATGTGTCAATTAATGTTAACACTATATAAAGAATAAAAAGACTATACTTTAAATTTATCGGTCTACCTATAAAAAATATTAAACAAATAGCTTTACTATACTTATTTATTTTTATATGCCTAAAACCGACTACTCTATAACAGATAAATCAAAATAAAACTTAACTCCTATCTCTGTATTTTCCGCTCCACAATATCCTTTGTGCAAATCAATTATATTTTTTACAATAGCAAGCCCTATACCACTTCCACCTAATTGTCTATTACGGGATTTATCAATTTTATAGAATTTATCCCATATTTTATCTATCTCTTCTTTTTCAATATGTTTGCCACTATTTTCAATTTCCACTCTCACAAAACCATTTAATTTTCTCATTCTTATATTAATAATATTTCTACTATCTATATGTCTAATAGCATTAGTTAATATATTAGTAATAACTTGATCTATCCTATTCCAATCTCCATATACTTTTGTATTTTTAAAGAGTTTACAATTAACTTTAATATTTTTTTCTATCATAACACCTCTAAATTTATTATTACAACGATTTATAAGTTCATCTATAAAAAACTCTTCTTTGTAAAGTTTAAAATTATCTGTTTCTATTTTAGATAAATCTAGCATATCATATACTAAATCTCCCATCCTTTTTGATTCATCAATAATTATATCTATATAATATTCTGTATCTTCTTCATCAAAAACTTTATCTTTTATCCCTTCTGCATATCCTTCTATTAAACTTATAGGTGTTTTAAGTTCATGTGATGCTGCTGCTATAAATTCTTTTCTCATCCTTTCTACTTTTCTTTCTTTTTCAATATCTTCTTCTAATTTTAAATTTGCAGCTTTAAGTGAATCTAAAGATTTTTTAAGATTGTAAGATAAAAAATTTAATGATGATGCTAAATTTCCAAGTTCATTTTCTGATTTAACTTCACACTTCTCACTAAAATCTAATTTTGACATTTTAGTTGCAACTTTGTTTATCTTTAAAAGAGGCTTCGATATCATTTTTGAATAAAGAAAGGATAGAATAATTACAAGAGTCATTGCTATAATGGAAAAACTTAGGTACATTTTCTTTATAACAGCTACAGATTCATCTACTGGTGATAATGACGTAAATACAAATACTATTTCCTTTTTTTCTTTTACTACTATAGCTGATACTACACTTGATTTATCTGGTTCTAAATCTTTAATTGTATATATAACTGGATTTTTATCATATTCATTTAACTCTAAATTTCCAAATTTCATATAAAAGTTATTTATTATTTTGTGTATCAAAAAAAAATTTCTTTTCTCAAATTTCTTATCCTTTAGAGAATTTAAATCCATTTTTATATTACCTTTTTTATCTAAAATAACTATTTTTGCATTTGAATCTTCTTCATATTTCTCTATTAAATTTTCTAAATTAAGATTTTCTTTTTCTTTTACATATTGGGCTTTAAACTTTTCAGCTATTTTAGATACTTCATGCTTTTTTTCTCTAATATAAAAACTTTTAAAAAATACAGTTTGGCCAATTAAAGCTATTATTATAAACAGAGCAAAGACTAAACTTGTAACAATAAAAAGCTGCTTTAATATACTTTTTTTATATTTCATTTTTCACCTCAAATTTATATCCATATCCTCTTACAGTAGCTATTAAATATGATTTTTCTCCTAGTTTTTCTCTAAGCCTTTTTATATGAGTGTCTACAGTTCTTAAATCACCATAATAATCTATACCCCATATAGTTTCTAGTATTCTTTCTCTCTTTAAAACTATCCCCTTATTTTTTATAAAATAAACCATAAGTTGAAACTCTTTAGGAGATAAATATATTTCCTTTTCATCTACCTTTACCTTATGAGTATTTTCATCTACCAATAATCCATCAAAAACATTATTTTTCACAAGGTCTTCTTTATTGTCTTTTAAATCTATTCTTTTTAACAAAGCTTTCACATTAGCTACAAGTACTTTAGGACTAAAGGGCTTTGGTATATATATATCTGTTCCAAGTTCAAATGAAATTAGTGTATCTTCTTCTTCTGATTTGGCTGTAAGCATAATAACTGGTACGTTAGAAAATTTTCTTATTTTATTTAAAGCAGACCAACCATCCATAACAGGCATCATAATATCTAATATAATAAGATCTATCTTTTCTTCTTTTAAAACTATATTTATAGCTTCGTAACCATTTTTAGCTTCAAGAGAATCAAATCCTTCTTTTTTTAAATATGCTTTTATAAGCTTTCTCATTCTCTCTTCATCATCTACAATCAATATAGTTTTTTTCATATAAAATTCTCTCCATTTCTTTTATTTTAAAAAAGGATCTTGCTTTTATGCAAGACCCTAATTTTATTATACTAAATTTAAAGAAATGTATCTACTCAACTCTTAAAGCTTCTATTGGATTTAGTTTTGATGCTTTATTTGCAGGATACATACCAAAAACAATACCTACTACTATTGAGAAAATAACAGCTACTATAACACTTGATAAAGACATTACAATTGGAGTATTAAATCCACTTTTTAATACATAGCAAGTTAAAAATGCCAAAGAAACTCCTATAATACCTCCCAAAAAGCTAATACATGAAGATTCGATTAAAAATTGAATAAGTATAGTTTTTCTTTTCGCTCCTATAGCTTTTCTTATGCCAATTTCTCTAGTTCTTTCAATAACAGATACAAGCATTATATTCATAATACCAATACCTCCTACTATTAAGGATATGGCTGCAACTCCTGTAAGCATAGTTGTCATACTACTTGTACTTTCATTTGCTGCATTTAAAAGACTTGTTTGATCAAATATCTTATAGCTATCTGTATCATTATTATATTTTTTATTCAGCATTAATTGTAAATATCCCATAGCTTCTTCCACTTTCTCTTTACTATAAGCTTCTACTAAAAATGATTTTATATCTGTATCTTTAAAAACTCTCTGGTAGACACTTAATGGTATTATTATTTTATCATCACTTGATACTCCCATATTACTACCTTTACTTTCAAGAAGTCCTACTATAGAAAAATTCATACCATTTATATTAATAGTTTCACCTATAACATTAATATTACCAAACAACTCTATAGCTGTATCTTGACCAATAACTGCATTATAGTATCTATTTTCTATATCTCTTTCATTTAAAAATCTACCTTTTGATACATTAGTTTTGCTCACATTTGAGTATTCTTTTGTTGTGCTTTCTATTGTAGTTTCTAAAGCTTTAGTTCCCGCTTTAACATTTATCTGATTTTGTGTAGATACAGGAGCTACATATTTTATGGAAGCTTTATTTTTCAAACTTTCTATATCTTCTAAAGTTAAGGCTTTAGATTTTTTCCCTACTATATTTGTAGTTATAAGATTTGTGCCTAAACCTTCTATTTGAGATTGCACTTCTTTTTTTGTACCTTCACCTATAGATACTAGAATTATTACCGAGGAAATTCCTATTATTATTCCTAACATTGTTAAAAATGATCTTACTTTATTTGACCATATAGAGGATAAAGCCATTTTAAATATTTTTTTAATCTTCATAGACTTCCTCCTCATTTCTATATTTATTATTTTTTGTATCTGAAATAATTTTCCCATCTTTTATTGTTATTATTCTCTTAGCTTTTCTAGCAATTTCTTTGTCATGAGTGATAAGTATTATTGTATTTCCATCTTTATTTAAATCATTAAGCATTTTTAAAATATCATTTCCCGTCTTACTATCAAGAGCACCTGTAGGTTCATCTGCTAATATAATTTCTGGATTAGTAACAAGAGCCCTTGCAATAGCTACTCTTTGCATTTGTCCTCCTGAAAGTTCTGAAGGCTTATGCTTTATATGTTCCTTTAGCCCTACCTTTTCTAAACATTTTATAGATTTCTCCCTTATTTTTTTATAATCTAAATCCATATATATAAGAGGAAGCTCTACATTTTCCATTACATTTATTTTAGGTAAAAGGTTGTAATTTTGAAATACAAACCCTATCTTATTATTTCTTATTTCTGCTAATCTATTGTCACTACATCTGGTATTTAACCCATCTAATATATATTCCCCTTCTACTTTACTATCAAGACATCCTATTATATTCATTAAAGTAGATTTTCCTGCTCCTGATTTACCTATTATAGCTACAAATTCTCCTTTTCTTATTGTTAAATTAATATCCTCTAAAGCTTTAAATATGTTATTTCCTACTTTGTAAGATTTACTAATATTTTTCATAACTATAATTTCTTTTTTACTTTCTACCATATAAACACCTCTACTTATAAGTGATAAATTACTTTTTCATTCTTCCTGAATTAGAAGGGCCTCCTCCGGAAGGCATA
Source organism: Clostridium oceanicum (assembly GCF_039521385.1). NCBI lineage: Bacteria > Bacillati > Bacillota > Clostridia > Eubacteriales > Clostridiaceae > Clostridium > Clostridium oceanicum. Next base: position 170,772 of record NZ_BAAACG010000009.1, read on the forward strand.
GGATTTTGTTTTCCTTTTCCCATAATATTTTTCATATCCTTATCACTGTTTTGTTTAGCATTAGGTAAATGTACTATTATATTTTCCCCTTCTTTAATTCCTTCTAAAATTTCTACACTTTCTTCATTTTCTATTCCACATTTAACTTCTTTTACTTTACCTTTAGGAGAATTTTCATCTTCCACTGTAACGTATTTCTTTCCATCTTTTTCTACTATAGCTTCTGAGGGCACTGATAAAACATTATTTTTACTTTCTACTATTATTTCTGAATTAATAGTCATTCCAAGTTTTAAATCTTTAATATCATTAAGTTTTATAACTACATCATAAGTGGTTACGTTATTTTCTGTAACACCTTTAGGAGATATAGATTCCACTTCTCCTTCATAGCTTTTATTTTGTATGGAACTTGAATTAATTTTAACTTTTTGACCTTTTTTTATTTTCGCTATATCAAGTTCATCTACAGATACTTTAGCTTTTAAAGCTGATATATCTGAAACTTCTAAAATAGTTTGTTCTGATTGAATTTTATCGCCACTTTCTTTTTGTTTTTGTACAATAAGTCCATTTATTGGTGAAGTTACTAACATATTAGCTTTATCACTTTGTGCATATTGGAGTTTTTTCTCTGCATCTTCTATAAGTAAATTTTGGAGTTCTTCACTGGTATTTGATTTAGAAGATTCTTCTTCAAGTCTTTGCCTTTCTAAATTTAAACTAGCATTATCTACTTGCTGTATTATTTGTTCACTATATACACTACAAATAGCCTGGCCTTTTTTAACTGTATCTCCTTCATTTAATTTTAAATCCTTTATTTCTCCATTATTATTAGCTACAATTTCTTTAGTATTTGCTGAAAATATTACTCCATTAGCTTGAACTTTTGAAACTATATTTTGCTTTTCTGCTGTAACATTAATATTTTTAATATTTTCCTTTTCATTTTTTCCCTTAGAATAATTTAAAATAAAAATACTAGATATTATTACAAGAACTACAACACCTAACGCTATTAACTTTTTAAAATGTTTTCTCACTACTTTACCTCCCAAGATTTATTTATTAAGCTAATGATAAAAAATCCAAGTGTCACTTAAGTGGCAAAGTTGTTAACAAACATTGAACTTGCTTGTTTATAATTTGTTAACACCTCTGCCACCTATATGTCACCTAACTTAATTATTATTAAATTAAAATTTATTCTTAACTAAACAATACTAGGAGGATCCCTTATGAAAACAAAAAAAATAAATCTAAAATTAATAATAACTTCTTTAACAATAATATCTTTTATAATATGCCTTATAACTAGCATAGTTTTACTTATTCCTAATAAAATATTTTCTAACTACTTGATTATGGGATTAAATAGACGTGATTGGGTACATTTTCATATAATATCTAGTTATATTTTTCTATTTTTTGCTGCAATTCACTTTTATGAGCATTTTAAATCTGCTATATATGGTATGAAAAATAAAAACTTAAGAGGTTTTATAAATGTTATACTTATATCTACATTTATGATATGTTCAATTTCTGGTATAGCTTGTAAATACATTACTCCTATAAAAAATCCACCTAATAAAAATCATGAATTAAATAATACACTTTATAATAAAGAAAGTATAAACACTCAATATATAACCTTAAATAAAAATAAAGATATAAATAAAAAAAATCCTAATTTTAAAAGAGGATTAAATAGAAATAAGAAAGCTCAGCCCAATAAACTTTATAGATCTCTTTCTTTTACTCATAAATTTTCATCTATACTATTTATACTTGTAGCTTTTATTCATACATTTATAAACATTAAACTATATAAAACCATGATGAAAAATAACAAAAGAAAGAAAAATACTAATAATTCTATTGATACTAATGACCCTTTAAATCTGTTAGATTAAAATAAAACTCTATATTTATAAAAAACATTTAAACAAAGTTTTTAAGCTTTGTTTAAATGTTTTACTAAATATATTCCTTTATTTAAATGAAACTACTTTTTAAATTAAAAATAACTAGATAAAAGTAAAATTAACTTCTATAACTTCCATTTATCTTAACGTAATCATAACTTAAATCGCATCCCCAAGCTGATGCATTTTTATCTCCAGATTTTAAATCAATAATTAAAATTACCTCTTTTGAATTTAATATATCCTTTACTTTATCTTCATCAAAATTTAGTTCAACACTATCTTCAACTATTTTAATCTTACCTTTTAAGCTTTTTATGTAAACATCAACCTTTTCTACATCTAACTCTGCCTTTGAATACCCTAATGCACATATTATTCTTCCCCAATTAGCATCATTACCGAACAAAGCACACTTAGTTAAATTAGAACAAACAACAGATTTGGCACTTTTCTTTGCGCTTTCTATAGTTTTAGCATTCTCTACATTTACTTCTACAAGTTTTGTAGCTCCTTCCCCGTCCTTTGCTATCATTTTAGCTAAATTAACATTTACATAATCTAATACTTTCTTAAATATTTTGTAATCCTCATTTTCGCAATCAATGATTTTATTATTAGCAGTTTTATTAGAAAGAACAACTACCATATCATTAGTACTTGTATCTCCATCTACTGAAATCATATTATATGTATCTTCTACACTATCTTTTAGAGCTTTTTGGAGCATTTCTTTTGTAATATTAACATTAGTAACTAGATTTGAAAGCATTGTGGCCATATTAGGATGAATCATTCCTGAACCTTTAGCTATTCCACTTATAATTATTGTTTTTCCATCAATCTCTTCTTCCACAGTTATTGCTTTTACAAAAGTATCTGTAGTTTTAATAGCTTCTGCTGGATCTAAAGAATTTTCTTTTGATAAAGATTTACATCCCTTTTTAATGCCTTCTATTATTAACTCCATAGGTAATTGCTTTCCAATTATTCCTGTAGATTCTATTATAATTTCTTCCTTCTTTATGTTAAGACATTTAGATATACATTCTATAGTATCCTTTCCATTTTTTAATCCAATTTCCCCAGTACAAGCATTAGCTACGCCACTATTTATAACAATAGCTTGTGTATTATAATTTTTTATATTTTCCAAGCTTAGTATAACTGGAGCAGCTTTTGCTTTATTTGTAGTAAATACACCTGCTGCCACCGCTTCAACTTCACTATATATAACACATAAATCTTTTTTATTTTTTCTCTTTACCCCACTACTTATTCCTGAAGTAAGTATATGTGGTACATAATTTAAACTTTTATCTTTTATTATTTTCAAAATAGCCACCCCTTTTTATTGAAATAATCCTTTGTATTACTATAATTTAAAAAATTTATTTAGGGAAAAGAAGGAATATATGAAAGTCCTTCACTCTCATTAAAATCAAATATTATATTCATATTTTGAACTGCTTGTCCTGCTGCTCCTTTCATCAAATTATCTATACATGCTACTATTATTATATTTCCTGTTCTCTTATCTACTTTAAAACCTATATCACAAAAATTAGAATTTTTAACCCATTTTATTTCTGGGAGATCATCTAATATTCTTATAAATTTACAATTTTCATAGGTAGATTTATAAATATTTCTTATATAATCTTCTGAAAAGTTTGAAGAAAGTTTTCCATAGCATGTAACTAAAATCCCTCTATTTATTGGTATTAAATGTGGATTAAAAGATATATTTATATCTTCTTTAGTTGCATCTGATAAAAACTGTTCTATTTCTGGAGTATGTCTGTGATTAGTTATAGAATAAGCTTTCATAGACTCATTACACTCGCAGAACAAAGAATTTAAAGAAGTCTTTCTTCCAGCTCCAGTTACACCAGATTTTGCATCCACTATTATAGATTTAAAATCTATAATTTTTTCTTTTAATAAAGGTACAAGTGAAAGAAGTGTTGCAGTAGGATAGCAGCCTGGATTTGCTATTATACTAGTCTTTCTTATTTTATCCTTTAAAACAAGCTCCGGTATACTATATACTGATTTTTCTAATAATTGAGGATATCTGTGTTCAAATCCATACCAAATTTTATAAAGTTCCTTTTCTTTCAATCTATAATCAGATCCTATATCTATAACTTTAACTCCTTTATCTACCGCTTTTTTTACTAAATCTAAGGATTTGCTATGAGGCATTGCTGTAAAAATCAAATCAACATCATCTAGTTTATTTTTTGCTTTTTTCATATCTATACATTTTTGATCTAATATATTGTTATAACTTTTATAAACTTCATTATAATTTTTGTAAGCATAACTATTAGATACTAAAAAATCTATAATTACATCTTTATGATTATTTAATAAAAATACTAGTTGTTGACCTGCATATCCAGTAGATCCAACTATACCAATTTTTTTCATATTTTCCCTCCTTATATATAATGTTATGTATATTTATGCAATTAGCATATATATTTTTTATGTTCCATAATAGTATTTTTCTTATATTCACTAAGTTTAATTAATATTATACATATAATAAATATTTTTTCAATAATTTTTATAAAATATGTTGAATATTTATTCATTATTGTATATAATTCATATTAATATTTTAAATTTGATTGTTTAATAATTTAAAATTCCTCTAACTTTCACACCCAAAACTTACAATAATGGAACTCCTATATTTTGGTTTTCACCTAATCTTATAAGAGACTCTGTTGTTCACTCTAAATCTTAAGGAAATTAAACAATTAAACACTGACAAATGTTAATTAAAAACTAAGCCTACAAAGGAGATATTAAAAATGAGTATAGAATACTTAAGTAAAAACTCTTTAAAAAAATTTAAAAACAAACTATTAGTTGTAAAATTCGGTGGTAGCCTTCTAAAAAATAAAAAAAACAAAGAATCTTTTCTACAAGATATAGCTTATTTAAAAAACAAGGGCATTAATTTAATATTGGTTCACGGTGGAGGACCTCTCATCTCAAGTTCTTTAAATAATCTAAATATAAAAACTAAATTTATAAACGGACTTAGATTTACTGATGAAAAAACTATAGAAGTAGCTGAAATGGTTCTATCTGGTAAGATAAACAAAAATTTGACTTCTTCTCTTTGCAATCTAAATGTAAAAGCTATTGGTATCAGTGGTACTGACTGTAATTTAATAAAAGCAAAGAAAAAATATACTTTTAATTCAAATCAAAAAATCAACTTAGGCTTTGTAGGAGAAGTAGAAAAAATAAATACGGATATTTTAAAAGAACTAGTTAATTTAGAATATGTTCCCGTTATATCCCCTATTGGGTGTGATGCAAAAGGTCAACATTATAATATAAATGCTGATTATGCAGCTTCTGCTATAAGTTCATCTTTAAAAGCAGACAAGCTAATATTTGCAACTGATGTAGATGGAATTTATCTAGATATTAAAGACAAAAAATCTATTATAAAATCTATAACTGTAGATGAAATTAATACTTATATTGAAAAAAATATAATTTCTGGAGGAATGATTCCTAAAATAAAGTGTTGTATAAAATCATTAAAATATGGCACTAAAAATGTTTCTTTAATAAATGGAACAGAAGAACACTCTTTACTGAAAAATATACTTGAAAATAAATCCTACACTACAATACTAAAGAATTAATTAGTAGACTTTATTTATAAAAGTTAAATATTAAAAATGAAAATATATGGAGGGATACTGGTATATGCATAATGATAACTTGCTTAAAACATATAATAGACTAGACATTACTTTTAAAAAAGGGAAAGGAACAAAACTTTGGGATGAAAAAGGAAATGAATATTTAGATTTTGTATCTGGCGTAGCAGTTAATTGCCTAGGACATTGTCATCCTATAATATTAGATGCATTAAAAAAACAAAGTGAAGATCTAATTCATATTTCCAATTTATATTATAATAAACCTCAAAATGATTTAGCTAAGAAATTATGTTCTATAGGAGATATGAAAAAAGTTTTTTTCTGTAATAGTGGCACTGAATCTATAGAAACTGCTTTAAAAATAGCACGTAAATATGGAACAACCATCCATGAATCTAAAAAGGAAATAATCTATATGAATAATTCTTTTCACGGAAGAAGTATGGGAGCATTAAGTGTTACTGGTCAACCTAAATATCAAAATAACTTTACTCCTTTAGTTGGAGGAATGCACCAAGCTGAAATTAACAATATAAACAGCATAAAAAATATTATAAATTCTAACACCTGTGCTGTTATTATAGAACCAATCCAAGGAGAAGGTGGAATTATATCTTGCTCTAATAAATTTTTAAAAGAATTAAAAACTCTATGTACTAAGTACAATGCCCTTTTAATTTTTGATGAAGTTCAATGTGGTGCTGGTAGATTAGGAAGTTTTTTCGCCTATAAGCAATTTGACATTGTTCCTGATATTGTTTGTATGGCTAAAGGTCTTGGAGGGGGTTTTCCTATTGGAGCTACTCTTACAAATGAAAAAGTAGGAAAATGTATAAGCCCTGGTGATCATGGCAGTACTTTTGGTGGAAATCCATTAGCCTGCGCTGTATCCCTAGCTATAATAAAAGAACTCTTAGATAAAGATATAATAAAAGAAATTCCTTTCAAAGAAAAGTATTTAAAATCGAAATTTAAAGCTCTTAAAGATAAATATCCTTGTTTATTAGACATATCTGGAAAAGGACTTCTTATTGGTATTAAATTTAAAGATCCTAAAACCATAATAAAAAAATGCTTTAATAAAAAACTTTTACTTGTAGGTGCAGGAGAAAATGTAATTAGACTTCTTCCTCCACTTAATGTCTCTTATAAAGAAATTGATCATGCTATAAACATTTTAAAAGAAGTATTAGAAGAAATTTAAAATATAATCTATAATAATATAAAGTACTATAAAATTCCATTAAAATAATATATAAAAATAATAATTATAAACTTTAAATTATTTTAAAAAAACTGTAGAGAAAATCTTTTCTCTACAGTCTTTTTTTAATTATATTCATTAGTTATTATTCAACTATTTTTATTCCAACCATTTTCATTAAATATTTAGCATTAGTAGTATCTGAACGTCCTTTTTTAAGTTTATAATCAAAATATATTTCATCATTTTTATAACTCTCTGAAAAATGGTAATTCTTTATTCTGTTTTTATCATTTGATTCTAGATCACACAATTCAAAATCATGAGTAGAGATAGCTCCAATTGCAAATTTTTTATCTAAATTTCTCACTACATTTTCTGCACCTATTATTCTATCTTTTGAATTAGTACCTTTAAATATTTCATCAATTAGAAAAATCATAGGACGTTTATTATTTAAATTATCAATTATAATTTTTATCCTTTTAAGTTCTGCATAAAAAGTAGATAACCCTTCATTTAAGTCATCACTTATTCTCATAGAAGTAAGTATATCCATAATTGAACAACTCATACTATTAGCACACACTGGTGCCCCTGCATATGCAAGAACTAAATTTATACCTATAGTTCTAAGAAAAGTAGTTTTACCTGACATATTAGAACCAGTAACTATAAATATACTATTTGTCATATCTACATTATTTCTTATTCTTTTTCTTCCATCTATTAAAGGGTGTCCTAATTTTCTAGCAGTAACTTTTACACCTTCTTTTTCTAATGAAGGAAATTGCCAATCAGGATTTAAATGCAAAAGAACAGCTAAACTTGAAAGACTTTCAAATTCACCTACTGTATCAAAACAATCTAAACTAAACTTACCATAGCGTTTTTTCCAGTTTTCAATTGAAAATAAACAATGATATTGCCATAAAAATAATATATTTATTACCAAATACAACATACTATATTTTAAATTTATTTTGTCTACTATTTTATTTAGTTTTTTAATTATCACATGGGATGGTGTACCTTTTAAAGTTAATTTTTCTTTTAACTCTTTTAAATATTCACTTTCAAAATCATTTTCTTCAATAACACTAAGTATACTAGAATAAACTTCAATATCTTTTTTTATACTATAAGCTGAATCTAAAACAGGAGTTATTTTTGAATAAGATATAAAAGTTAAAATTAAATTTAAAGTAAATATCATTAAAGGGATATACATGTATCTAATCAAATTTAATGAAATTATAACTATAGTAGATAAAATAAGGCATATAGGAAGTATGTAAGATATTATTTTCATAATATTGCCTTTAAATAAGGAAGATATATCTTTAGCTTCTTTTGTTAAATCAGATGCTTCTCCTGCTCTTTTATTAGATGCCATACCTTCACATTCTAATCTATTACAAATCTCAATATTACTTCCTAGTTCTTTAATAGCCTTTTGACGTTTTGTAATTTTGTTTATATCTTTTTCAGGATGTTTCAAAGAATTTACTAATTTTTTTCTTCCATAAAAAGTGTTAGTAGTATTTATAAATTGAAATAAGGATTTTTCTCCAAATATATCCAAATCATTTCCATAAGGATGATCTAAACTTAATTCTTCTTTACCATTATCTTTAAATTCTATCCAATCCCCTTCTAATCTTTTTATATACTTTTTATTTATATCAATCATACAATCATATTTTCTCAACTTGGTTTTAATAGAATTATGTAAATTAAGCAGATACATAAAAAGTATTATAGCTAATATAGATGTTACTACAGCAAACTTTGTAGGACTCTCTTGTATAAAATAATATACAAAATACATTACCCACAAAATAGATAACAACCTTAGTATAGAAATAATATTATACTGTTTTTTACAATTTGCTTTTTCATCTTCTAACTTTTTTATTCTATTAATATATTTTTCTTTAAATAACATATCTTCTTCCTTTCTTGAAATTCCAGCTATTATTTATATATATTTATGATACCATTATATTACATAAAAAACACTACTTTTTAGTTTTAAATTTGCCTAATCTTTCTAAATGACTATTCATAAATTTCTTATCTTTAACTTGAAAATTTAATCATATATCTATTATTTGAAAAATTTAATTTATTTAACTCTTTAAAATTCTACTATTTTTTTGTATAATTTACTTAATAGACTATATATTTTTTATTATAATAAAAAAAATCTTAGAACGGGGTGGGCATATGGGCAAAAAAAGTAAAAAGAAAACATTATTTAAAGTATTATTTTCCACTTTAACAGTAGGAGCTATTGTTTTAGCTTCTATAAGTACAAAAAAATCTTCTGATGATTCAAATATTGACATTAATATAGAAGAATAGAAAAAAAAGTTAACAGATTTAAGCTGTTAACTTTTTTTATTATACAAACTTGTACAATTAATTATTACTAAGTCTTTACATTATCAGTTAATTTGGTCTACAAGATAGTTGAATTTATCATACAAAAAATTTTTACAGCTTATATACCCTTCTCTTATATACTGTTTAAAACTATGTTTTTTACCAATTATATCTGTTTTATTCATAACATTAAGAACTATTTTCTCACGTTCCATAGCTTTAGTATAATTTTTCTTAGGATTATAATTATTAGGAGACTGTATTATTCCTGCAAGCATAGCACTTTCTTTTCTAGATATATTTGAAACATTCTTTCCAAAATAAATCTTACTAGCTGAATTTACTCCATAGGCTTCATTTCCAAAATAGACTATATTTAAATACATTTCTAAAATTTCTTTTTTGCTATAATTAAGTTCTAATTTTATAGCCAAAAATATCTCTTCTATTTTTCTCTTAAAACTTTTTTTATTATTTAGAAATAAGTTTCTTGCTAATTGTTGACTTATAGTGCTTCCACCTTGCACTATCTTTTTATTTTTTATATCTACATAAATTGATCTTCCTATAGATATAGGATCAAATCCAAAATGCATATAAAATCTTTTATCTTCCATAGACACTACAGCATCTTTTACTGACTGTGGTATATTATCTGAATCTACATAATTAGGGTGTTTTCTAGATATTTGACTAATTAAAGTATGATCTAACTTATAGTTATTGTTACTATCAAAATTTTCTATATAATAAATTCCTGCTACATATATACTTATTATTAAAAGCAGTAAAAATAATATCTTTTTCATAAGTTCCCTCCCCTTATGTATATTCTACATTTTTTTATCTTTATAAGCCATTAAATTTATCTTACTTTTTCCCTTTTAAACTTACATTTATGTAATATAAAAAAACATATATCCTATATACCAATTTTATTTAGTACATAAGATATATGTTTTTATTAATTATATTAATAAAATTTCCTTATTTGATTAGATATATTTTTAAAATACTCCTTATCACCTAAATCTAAAGCATTATTTGCTAATATATATAATGCTTCTAAGTATATACTGTCTTTTTCCTTTTTACTTAACATATTCTTATATATATCTATTTTAAAACAATTATTAGTATTATTTTTTAAAATTTCTCCTTTGTATATTAGATCTATTTGTTTTATATATTGGAAAAATTCTCTTTTTGTAAAAACAAAAAAATTTCTCTTATCTTTATAATTGTAAGTAACAATTTTCACAACATCTTCATTTAAAATTTTAAATTCTATTTTTTGAGATTCTTTAATAGAAAATTTATATATATTATTTTTATTAAACCCTCTATAAAAAATATTTTTCATTAAACTTATATAATCTTTCAGATGTATTTTTGAAAATTCAAATTTATTTTCATGTATTTCTCCTTTTATTTTTTTTGTAAATTCTAATAAATATATATCTACGCCCTTAAGATATCGCTTATGAAAAATTTTAATTTTATCTGTAAACTTATTTAAAGTTCTATCTATTATAAATTCTGCTCCATATGTAAGAACTCTTTCTTTTTCATTGTTCATAATTTCTATTTCTTTTACGTTCATCTTAGTTCTCCTTATTACCCTATATAATTACATAAATTATATTTTATATACTACTAAATTATTTTTTATTAAATACTTATTAATTATTATATCACTTATAATTATTGCAGAATTTTAAATTTATATACTTTTCTAACTTATTTTAAATTAATAATCTTTTATATACAAAAAACTGCTACAAACTAAGTTTGCAAGCAGCCTTTGTTATCTAATAAATATCTAGATAACTTTTAAGTATATGTGTATAATAAATCAAAGAAGGGTGCTAGTTTATTGGATTGCACTCTTATAACTTCATTTAATAATTAATATAATAAACTAACCACATTTAATATTATAATAGTATTTTCTTAATTTTGAAACAATTATAAAAATTCTCTATAACTGATACCAATTGTTATAATATTTTTCTATTTATTTAAATATACTTTATACTTTTAAATCTGAAAATTCTATGTTTACTATATGATTAATATTTCTCTTTTGATATAAACTAGAATAGGATTTTTCCAAAGTTTTTATTGGTAATGTAACTACAAATTCGCTACCTTCATTTTCTTTACTAAATACTTGTACACTTCCTTCATGGGCTTCTACAATAGATTTTACAAGGGATAATCCTATACCGCTTCCTTCATTATAATCACCATTATTACACAATTTACCTTGCTTAAATTTTTTAAATATTTCATTTTTTTTATCTTCTGATATTCCTATACCTGTATCCTTTACAGAAATATCCAAATTATTGTTTCTATTATAAATATTAACATATATTTTCCCATTACTAGGCGTAAATTTAACTGCATTTGATAATAGATTTAACATAACTCTTTCTATTTTCTCTGCATCAAAAGCCATAATTTTTTCTTCTATATTGGTATCAAATATAAGTTCTATATTTTTAGATTCAGTATATGGAACTATAGATAAAGTTATATCTTCTACTATTTTTACTATATCATAATTTTCTATATTTATATTAAGGAACCCCTTATCTATACGACTACTATCTATTATATTATTGGTAAGTCTAACTAACCTATAACAGTTCTGAGATATAATGTTAGTATATTTTTTAAAATTACTAATATTATAATTTTGATTATTATTATAGCTATCTATTAATTGTATTGTAGATAGTATTATATTTATTGGAGTCCTAAGTTCATGGGTTATATCCGATAAAATATCTGTTTTCTCAACATTGCAACTAATTTTTTCATTTAATTTAGAAACTTTCTCTTTAAGCTCTTTACTTTCTGTAATATCTTTAGCTACTACAATTAATACATTCTTTTTTTTCTTCTTAATATAAATACCTTTAACTTCAAAATAAAACAACTCATTATACTCATTAATTATTTTATAAATATTAGAATCTAAGTTTTTCCCTTTTTTTAACAAATTTATTCTTTCGTATAAAACATGTAATTTTTTATTATCCATACTTATTATATCTGTAATATAATTTTTTTCTATATCTAAAATTTTTTCCACACCTAGTATATCTAAACCTTTTTTATTTATAAACTTCAATTTATCATCTTCATATATAATTATTGCATCTGATAGTATATCTAATATGTTTTTATTATTACAAAACAACTCATATAAATTATCCTTTTTCTCATTATCTTCATAATCATTAGCTTTACGTTCTTCTGCCATATGTAAGTTATTATATCGAGGCCTTTTCATTGTGAAGTTAATCCTCCTTTGCGTGTAAAAATAAATTATACAGTATGTTTTTATACTTATTATTTTCTACGTATATTAAATTTCTCCTCTATTTAAGTTAAAACTTACATATTATTTATTGGTATTTAATATATTTTTATTAAAAAATGTTTTTTTTTATATTATTTATTAATATTATTCCATTTATTATTTATCTCTGCTATCTCTCCTAAACTTATGCCTTTATCTCCAATATTAGCTGCTTTTTTTAAGTTCTTTAAGCTACTAGTTATTTCTTTTACCTCATTATTATCTTGATTAAGGGTGTTACCCTTAGAGACTTCATCATATACTTTTTCTAAATAATTTATTTCTTTTAAAGCGTTATCCCAATTTTCATTTTCTATATCCTTAGTAGCTGTCATTATACTTTTACTTACTTGATTTTGATAGTAATAATCATTGGTTTTTTTTATAGAAGCTCCAACCATAATTATAATAATACCTACTGATATAAATCCTATAGAAATTATTCTAGAAAATTTTTTCATAAAATTCCTCCTACCCTTATAAAGCTAAAACAAATTTTTTTTATTTTGAATTCTATTTAAATCTAGCATTTTTTGTAACTAATCATTAACTATAATTTTGTTCTAATTGTTATTTTTTATTCACAACAAATTATATACATCATATTTTAGTATTAAAATATTTTAAACAGTTTAAATCTATTTTAAAATCATGTAATTTTTAATAGAGGTGTATATTCTAAATGAATGATAAAGAAAAGGTTAAAATAGCTACTCGTGTATCAGTAGTTTCTATACTTTTAAATATATTTTTATGTTTATCTAAAATAACAGCTGGCTTAATAGGTAAAAGTACCGCCATAATAGCTGATGGAATCCATTCCATGTCCGATGTATTTAGTACAATCATAGTAATAATAGGAATTAAGTTATCTACAAAACCTGCTGATAAAGAGCATCCTTATGGTCATGAAAAATTAGAACCTATTACTGCTAAACTATTATCTGCTATTTTATTTTTAACAGGTATTTTTATATGCAAATCATCTATAACCACTATAATCACTAAAAACTATATGATTCCTAGTAAAATAACTGCTTATATTGCCCTCTTATCTGTAGTATTAAAGGAATGGATGTATCTTTATACAATGAAGAATGCAAAAATAATCAACAGTACTTCTTTAAAAGCAGATGCTTTTCATCATAAATCTGACGCTTTATCTTCTATAACAACACTTATAGGCATAATAGGTTCAAGATTAAAATATCCAATCCTAGACCCTATAGCATCTTTGTTTTTATGTATATTTATATTTAATATTTCTATAAAAATATACAAGAGTTCTATAAAACAATTGATAGATCACTGTGCTGATTCAGAAACTTTAGATTTGATTGAAAAAAAAACTTTATCTATACCAGGTGTTAAAAGATTAGATGATTTAAAAACTAGAATGCATGGTAGTAAATTATATGTTGATATAGAAATATCTGTAGATAAAGATTTATCTACTGAAAAAGCTCATTTTATAGCTGAAAAGGTTCATAATGAAATAGAATTATGTGACGTAGATATAATACACTGCATGGTTCATGTTAACCCCTACTACTATGATTAAAAACTCCTCTCTTCTAGTTTAAATCATATAAAAAAATTTTAAAAAAATAATAACCAAGCAATATTAGTTTAAAATATTACTTGGTTATTGTACTTTTTAAATGCTTTAATTTTTATCCTTTATTTTTTCCTTGTTGTATAAACCTTTTTTATCTTCTTTATATGAACGTCCATCTCTTGTATAGGATATAAATATACCAATTAATCCTCCTATTACAAAAGATATTAATATTATTAATGCTAAGGATATATTAATCTGTAAAAACAAAAACTTTATGGCTATAATTTGTGAGTTTTGTATAGCAAAAATACCTACGAAAAGTATTATTATTAAAGATAAAATAAATTTTATTTTCATAATATCATCTCCTAATACAAGAAGAATAATTCTATTTTATATCTTTTAAATAAGGTATAGAAAATTGAGCTCCTTTTTTAGTTACCACTATAGAAGATACCTCACTTGAAAATTCTACTGCTGATTTTAAATTATCAAAATTTAAATTTTTAGCATCTATTTTACTTGCTAAAGCTCCTATAAAAGAATCTCCCGCTGCTGTAGTATCAATAGCTTTAACCTTTTTAGCTGGTATTAACTCTTCTTTTTGTTTTGATAAAATCATAGATCCTTTTTCCCCTAAAGTTACTATTACATATTTTACTCCTTTATTGAATAAATTTTCACAGCCTACTCTAGCATCTTGAGTATTATTAATTTCAACTCCTGTGATCTTTAAAAATTCTGTTTCATTTGGCACAATTATATCAACATTTTCAAGAAGCTCTTTTGGAACTTTATGAGCTGGAGCTGGATTCAATATTGTAATAATATTCTTTTCTTTTGCTAATTTAAAAGCTTTTACAGTAATGTCTATAGGTGTTTCAAATTGGGAAACCATTATATCTTTATCACTATCTATTACTTTTTTAGCTTTATCTAAATCTTTTGATGTAATTTTCATATTAGATCCTGAAACTACTATTATAGAATTATTCCCTGATTTATTTATTGTAATAATAGCATTCCCTGTAGGATTTACTTTATCTATATAAACATTTTCTATATTAATATTATCTTTCTTTAAATTAGCTAATAAAATCTCACCATTTTCATCCATCCCTATTTTAGCTATCATAAAAACATTACTCCCTAATCTAGAAGCAGCTACAGCTTGATTTGCACCTTTCCCTCCAGGTATCTTTTCCATAGACCTTGCTAAAATAGTTTCTCCTTCTTTAGGGTACTGTTCTACATCTAAAACCATATCCATATTCATACTTCCTAAAACCACAATGTTATTCATTAAAAAGCCTTCTTTCTATTTATTCAAGTATAATATAAAAATTTATTCTATATTCAAATATTCCTTTAAATAAATACTTCTAATATATGCCTCAGTATCTTTATAAAATTCAATAACTTTTTTGTTTATAGTGTCTACATTTATGTACAAATTCGCATTTTCACTTTTTTTATCCTTATAAAACAGTAAAAATTCATTTCCTCTATTCCTGGAAAAATAAAATTCTAATTCATCAATATTAGCTAATTTAGTATCTTTAATAAATTTTTCTGAAATATTTTTAGCTTGACTTTCATTAATTCCTTTAGACCTTGAGATTGTATCACTAGGATAGTAGGGGAAATTAGTCAATGAAAGAACATCTCCATTTTCAGCATTTATGCTACCACCACTAGAAATGAGTTTATCTCGAACATAAAATTCAACTTTATACCACCCTTTTTTAGGTATATTTGCTTCTTCATCTAATAAAAATTTCAAATAATTAGTTATTCCAAACTTAGGAAAACTTTCTATTATATCTTGTTTGTTAATATAATTGACACGAAATTTACCTTTATCTATATATTTTTTATAATCTAATCCATAATATTTTTTTAAACCTTCTATAAATATATTTTTAACTTGGCCTTCTGACATTATTTTTGTTTCTTTAAAATTTTCACTATTATTCAAATTACTTTTAATATCGTCCTTCATTAAAACACCTTTTTTTATACCATTAAAAGATCCAGCACATCCTGTCAACATAAAAATTAATAATATATTTATTAAATACAAAAAATTTTTTTTATTCATAAATTATCTCCTTAAAGATTATGATTAAAAAATACTTTTATAGTAGTACCTTTATTCACTTTGCTTTGTATATCAAACTTTGCTTTATGTACTTCCATAATTTTATGGCATATAGAAAGACCTAGCCCAGCTCCATTATCTTTTCTGCTTCTAGATTTATCAACCATATAAAATGGTTCTTTAACTTTATGTAAATGCTCTTTGGGAATTCCTATTCCATCATCTTTAATCTCTAAAATAATATTATCTTCATTAGTAGTTATTCTTAAATATATATTACCATTTTCTTCACAAGCTTTTATAGCGTTATCTAAAAAATTAGTTATAAGCATTATAATTAATTGTTTTTCTACAACAACATATGCGTCTTTAAATTTTACATGTAAATTAATATTCTTTGCCTCTATTTTAGGCTCAGTTATCTCTACTACATAATTTAATATATTTTTTAAATTTTCTTTCTTCATATCAAAATCATCATTTCTTAAATTCACTAATTTCATGAGATTAAAAGATAACTTTTCTAATCGTCTACCTTCTTTATAAACCATATCAAGACACTCTGAAAAAGTTTTTTCATTATACTTAGTAGTACGAAGTAAACTTGAATATCCTATTATTGAAGTTAATGGAGTTTTTATTTCATGTGAAAAGTTATCTATAAATATTTGTTTTTCACTATTAACACTTTTTAATTCTTCTACTGTATTTTCTATAGTATCTGTCATACTATTAAAGTTTTGAGCTAAAACTCCCATCTCATCTTTTGAACTAATCTCTACTCTTTTAGATAAGTCACCATTACTTATTTTTTTTGTAGTATCTATTATAACATTTATAGGTTTAGTTATATATTTACTTACAAACATCATAAATACAGCAAATATTAAACATACTACTAAATCTAATTTTACAAAGAAAATATATTGATCTTTCCTTAAATTATATACATAAGATATATCTTTTATATAGTTTATTTTATAATGTTCATTTGATATATTCATGGAATTAGTAACAAATAAAAGTGTTTTTTCATTAACATCCCTTATAATATAATTTCTTTCTCTAGGATTATTTGATTTTGTTTCAATCCTATCTTTAGGAAGTTTAAAATCTATATTGCTAAATACTTTTTTCTTGTTACTATCTAAAATTTCTATATAAGTATCTTTACTAGAAGATTTCAAATAGTTTTTAGCAAAATCTTCTAGGACTTTATTGTTAAGTACTGTTATATCCATAAAGCTTTCAAAGGATTTGAGAAAAGATCTACTACCATTTAACCCTAAATAAATTCCTAAATCTTCATCTAAAGATCTATTAACTTCCTTTTTTAGCATTTGAGAATGGTTTTTTTCTATTATGATTATTCCAGACAAATTAAATATTAATATAAATATAGCTAAAGAAAAAACATATATCTTCTGCCAAAATTTCATATAAATTATTCCTCCAACCTATACCCAAATTTATAAACTGTTTTTATATTATCATGAAGTTCCAACTTTTTCCTTAATGTTTTTATATGCATATCTATTGTTCGAGTTTCTCCTAAGTAATCCATTCCCCAAACTTTATCTAGAATCTGATTTCTAGATAAGGCTATATTCTTATTAACTATAAGAACTTTTAATAGTTCAAACTCTTTTGGAGTTAACTCAATTTCTTTTCCATCTTTTTTAACTATTCTTTTATCTAAATAAATGTTTAAATGTTTAAAATTAATAACTTTATCTTCTACCTTTTCAAATCTTCTAAGTACAGTTTCTATCCTTGCAATAAGTTCTATAGGTTCAAAAGGTTTAACCATATAATCATCTGCGCCTAATTTTAAACCGGTAACTTTATCTATAGTTGAATTTTTAGCGGTTAAAAATATTACTGGTATATTAAAATTTCTAATTTTTTTCATAATAGTAAATCCATCCATATTAGGAAGCATTACATCTAAAAGTATTAAATCAAAGTTTCCATTTTTAATAATTTCAATAGCTTTCTCACCATCTTCTACAGTTTCCACAAAATAATTTGCAATATTTAAACTCATCTTTATTAGCTTTGATATAGATGAATCATCCTCAACTACTAAAATACTATTCTTCATTAGTTTCCTCCTCTTAGTAAAATATAATAACTATATTACATATATCAATTAAAATATTATAGATTTATAACTATAGTTTCAACCTATAAAATCTTTTCACAAAAAAATAGCCATCATATAATTTTAATATGTGACTATATTGAAATAAATTTTATTTAATAAAATATAAACTTATATCTTAAAGTTAGTATTATTTTGTTTTCTTTTTTATATTTTTTCTTATTTTATCAAAATAGTCTATAACATATTCTCTTTTGTTTTCTTCTATCCATTTTAAACTTATAGTGTACCTCTTGTTACTAAAGTCAATAATTTCTATAACTTTATCATCCATGTTACATTTCTTTACTTTGTTGATCATAATAGAATCATTTATTATTTTAAATTTAGTATCTTCCAATCTCAAGAATATATAATCAAATTTTTCTATGTACCTCATTTGTTTTATTATAAAGTATAACTGTATAATTGCTAATGCTCCTGATATAATCATTATCCATAATATTTTTCTTCCATAGTATTGGCTTAAAAAAATAATTAAAAAAGCTAAAAAGAAGATAATCTTTATTCTATTTTCTCCTTTTAAATAGTTTTTATATAAAGAACTAAACTTTACTATCATTTCTTCCTCCTTTTATAAACTTTATTACTATTATTTTATCACATTACATAAAATCAAATATGTTAATGCTGTTATTATTTATATTAAAAATGCTAATGTTATCATTTTTAATATAATAACATATGAATGTAAAATAGCTGTAAAATATTATTTTCATACAACATAATAAACTATTCTTTTTTACTAGTTATAATCTTTTATATAATTTTTTATGGTAGTATCCTTTATATTATATATGTCCAATATTTTATCATCTAATAAGTTTATTTTACTTTTAATAGATTTATTTAATAAATTTTTTTTATACTTTTCTCTATGGTTAATCCTTTTCAAATCAAAAACCAATTCATCTACTAAAGACACAATCTCTAACTGTGTATCTATATTGCAATTTTTTATAGGAATTCTGTTTAAATTATATTTTTTTATTTGAGGAGTAGAGTTTTTATTAGTTATAAGATAATTTTTATAATACCAATTAATTAATTTAGAGTTCAATACTGCTAAAATATACTTATATTCAAATTCTTTTCTCAAATCTACTATCCCATACAAGGATTGTTCTATTATAAATCCAGTATCATCATATGCAGCTACTAAATTCTCACCTGTTTTTCTAACTAAAATTTTGTATTTACTTTTTAACTTTCTTAAATCTTTAGTTCCACCTTTTAAATTATCTTTTTTAAACTCATAGTAATAATTTGAACTACACAGATATTTTTTTATATTTCTACCTCTATATACTGGAACTTCATTCATATGATTCTTTTTCTTTTGAATTTTTTTAGATAACCCTATAAAACCTGTAAATGTAGTACTTATATCACCTAATTTTTTAGAATCACTAATAATTTTTTCTTTTATATTGCTTACAAAATCTTCTTTTTTATCAAACTCATAATTTTTATTATTTAAATATATATTTTGTTTTACATAGATTTCTTTATCATCTTTTTCTTTAATTTTTATTATATTATTTAAATCTTTAACTTTTTTTATAGTAATTATCATTACATCTATAATTATATATGGAAACTTAATATCAAAGATTAGATTTTTCAGTGAATATTTTGACAATATATCATATCTAAATTTAGAATACTGAATATTGTTCTTAAAATTTGCTGGTATAACTAAAGAAATAACTCCTCCTTCTTTAACTTTTTCTATTGATCTTTTGAAAAAAAATTCAAACAAATTAGGAGAATAAGTACTTACATTATAATTATCAATATAATACTGAAACATAGGTTTTGGTATTAATTGTTTTTGTTTTCTATTTAATGAAACCCAAGGTGGATTTCCTATTATAATATCAAATTTTCTTTTCCAAAAATCATTAATTTTCTCCAATTCTACTTTTTTTATAACATCATCTTTAAAGTTAAGTATACTATTTATCTCATTAAAATTATAATTATTTTCCCATTTTATAAGACTGTTGCTTTTAATTATATTAACTTCATCTACAAAAGAGTTTACATCTTTAAATATTAAAATTATAAAAGTTATTTGAAGAGCAAATACATCAATATCTGAAGCATATAAACAATTTTTCATAATATGATTATGAATATTAGATCTTGTCCAATACTTCATTCCACCAATTCTAATATTTTTTCCATTTTTTCTAACTACATAATGTTTATTTTTATATTTTTTTCCTAACTTTTCAATATTATCTATAAATTTATCTTTTAATATGTCATAAGCCTTACTTAAAAAATAACCTGACCCGCAACATATATCCGCTATAGTTACATAGGGATTAGCAATTATATCTACATTATATATATCTTTATTAAAAGCCGTATCTATAATTTCACTTGGAGTATAAAATTTACCTGAGGATTTTTTTAATTTTCTATTCATAATATTTTCATACATATTTCCAATTATTTTCAAATCATTAAATCCCTCAAATTTATATATATCCTCTATAATATCTCTTATAATATAATTATAGTTATATTCTATTTTTTTATTAAATAAACAACTAGTTTGAGAATACTCTTTTATCTTTTCATTAAATTTAAAATTAATAATTTCATATATATCATTTTGTTCAAATATATGTTTAATATATAAATCATTTATTTTAATATTTTCAAAAAATAGATTAGATAATTTTTTATTTAAAATAATACTTTGTATATACTTTTCTTTATCAATAAAACTAAAATTATTAAACTTACAGTCTTTTTTATAAATCTCTAAAAGTCTTATAAATATTATTTTGCTCAAAGTTATAAAGGATGCCCTATCACAGAATTCATCTATAGATCTAATGTTTTTATCATAATAAGATGATTTTCTTTTTAAAAAAGTTATATTACAAATATCAAATTCATCATAATTATTATTTAAAAAAAGTAAATATATTTTTGCTAAGTTCTTATGATATTTTTTCATATTAGTCAAGAATAGCTTATTTCCTATTTTATTCATATTAAATTCCCCAACATATATTTTATTTTTTTAAGATAAAATTCATTTACAAATAAAACCTTAATATACATTTAAATAAAATTCAAGGAATATTTTTACATTACGTATTCTTAGAATACTAAATATTTTTTTTATTCTTTTTTATATTACTTAATATAAGTAATATAAAAGGAATTATTATATATGTTGATAACCCAAAATAACTTATAAATTCTATCATATTTTCTGCAGCATCTACAGTTCTAGGAATTTCAGAAGATATAAAAGCTATAACCATAACAATAAAGATAATAACTTTTTTATTTATTCTACCTTTAAAAATTTTACCAATAAAATGTACTGACCCATAAAAATATAATGCTGAAGTACAAAATATACTAGATAACCAACTAATTGTAAATATACCATCTAACCTTCCTAAAAACTGTAAAAAAGGTAACTCTACTCTTCGTATTGTAGCTATTACAGAATCTTTATAAAAAACTATATCATGAACTCCCATAATAGCAATAGATGATTCAAATACTAAAATATATAAAAGTCCTATAAATCCTGTAATCCAAAAAGCATATTTACTAATATTTTTATTTTTTTTCTTGCTTAAAGGAATAAAAGAAATAAATTCTATTCCCATAAAGGAAAAAATTGCACTTTTAGTAAAAATACCTTTTGTATAAGCTCCTATAGAATCAATATCAAATATAGGAAGTATATTGTAGATATCTCCCTTTGTAAATATAAATATACTAGATATTACACCTGATAAAATAAAAATTATTCCATATATCTGACAAACTAAACTTATAGTCTTAATACCCCTATTTAAAGCATATCCTATAACTATCAAAAAAACTAAGGTAAGAATCCAGGTTGGTGTTTTAAGTAGTATACTATGTTTTATTATTTCACTAGTATTTCTTAAAACAAATGTAGGTAATAAAAAAAAATCAAAAGCATATATACATGCAACAATTAAAGTTAATTTTTTTCCTAATAGTTTTTTACTATAATCATATAAAGTTTCTTCACTATTAGAATATGCTAAAGATATAACCATATAATTGACAATCATAGCTATTATAGTAGTTAGTAATAAAGTAAACCAACCTCCTGTACCTGCAACTTCTGCAATACTTTTAGGAAGAGAAATGACACCAAACCCTACAGTAATAGTTAATATTAAAAATAAAATTTCTATATTAGAATAATTTTCATGCATATAAACTTCTCCTTAATTTACACCCTATATAATAAATAAAAAAACTAATCTTCTAACTTGGTGTATTTTAAATATTATTTTATAATTTTAAAAACACTAAGTAATTCTAATTTTTAATTTTCATTTTACCCTCTAAATCCTTTAAATTTGTATCTGATATTTTAACGGAAGCATTAACTTTTACATCAGCATAAGGATATTGTTTTTCCCAATCTATTGTTCCTAATTGCTTTGGATGTTTACCTTTAAATGCTTTATAAAAGTTCAAATAATCACATTTATATTTTTGACTTATCTTAATAGCTTCTTCAACTTGTGTTTTAACTTTATAAGAAAGCATTTTTTGTAATTTTTTCATTTCACTTTCACTTATATTATTTAAATAATATTGGTATTGAAGTTTAGAACTTATATCTAAATCTACAGTTAAACATAATCTACCATTCAAAATTTTTGCATCTATTTTTCTTTTTTTTATACTATTTATAAAATATATTATATTGCTTAATTTTTTATCTAAAGACATTTCTTCAGTAATCTGAGGCTTTTTACTCAGTAAATACATTACTCCTTCAGACCTTTTTGACTCAATAACTCCTTGTAATTTTGAATCTTTCATAACTGCAATTCCTAAATATTTAATCTCGTTATCTTCTATTCCAATATAAGGTAATAAATATCCTACTTTTCCCATAGCTACATCTGTAAGTATATCTCCTACAGATTTATACAAAGCTAATCCTTGTTTATCTAAAGTCTTTACCATATTGTCTACTAAAAAACCTACAGCAATGTCCCCTTCCGGTTTCATATTTAAAAGTTTTTCCGGTGACTCTCTACTAACTACTGTTAAAAGAGTTTTTCTGTAATTATAAATCTTATTTATTCTATTTACATAAGCTATAATTCCTTCTTCAGCTAAATTTTTACCAAAAACAGCTACTCTAGTAGCACCTAAAAAAGTAGGGTATGGATTAGAATAATCAAAATTTTTTCTTGCATGTTTATAGTCAGTTCCTTTAGCAACAACTTCATAAGTATCTACTACACTTGTTTCTTCTGCACTTTTACTATCCTTAAGATCCACAAGTTCATTACTAAACTGAACATTATTTCCACTCTTATTTATTCCTATAGATACTACAATATTAGTCTCATCTAAATCTCTATAATCCCAACAAGAAGTCATCAAAAAACATGATAAAATAATACAACTAATTTTAATTGCTTTTTTTACAATATACTTTTTCATATATACCACCTTAGATAACATTACTATAATATTAAACAAATAATCTTTACTGAATTAAATATAAAAATCTCTTTAATCATTTATAAAATAAAAATATTTTATTTAACTATTTTTATTATTATCCCTTTTATTTTTAATTGTATAATCTATATCATTTGAAAAATAATCTTTAACTTTCCTTAATTCAAAAGGTGCTACAGGTTCCATAAAACTTTCTCCAAAACTTTCATTAGAACACATAGTTATTATTATTAAAGTTACTCCCATAGTTAAACCAAATAACCCCAAAAAACCAGTTATAAAAATCATGAAAAATTTTAAAACCCTTATAGGATTCATTATTGTATGATCTGGAGATATAAAGGATGATATAGTAGATAATGCAACTATTATAACTGCTAAGTAGCTAACAAGACCTGCACTTACTACCGCTTGACCTATGACAATAGCTCCAACTACACCAAGAGTTGTAGCTATTTGTTTTGGAAGTCTTAAACTTGATTCCTTTAAAATTTCTGCAACAATTTCTAACATTGTTATTTCCAAAACTGAATTAAAAGGTACACTTATTCTAGAAGAAGCCAAAATTAAAATATAAGAAGCTGGTAATATATCTGGATGGAAACTTACTACAGCTACATATAAGGGAGATAATAATATAGACATTCCAAATACAACTATTCTTAGGGTTTTTAAAAATGAAGAAAGATATACATTTTCATAATGATCTTCTCCTGCTTCCATAGCTTCAAAGAAATTTTCTGGATAAACTAAAACTATATTACTTCCTTCAACCACTATACATATTTTGCCCCCTAATATTGCAGAAGCTATAGTATCTGATCTTTCTGAAATTCCTATCTTAGGAAATAAAGTTTTTTTATCATTTAAAATTTTTTGTATATATGCAGCTTCTAACACCCCATCTATTTGTACACTATTTAATTTATTTTTAGTATAATTAACTAAATTTTTATTTACCTTATTACTTAAATATACTATTCCTACTGTAGTTTTACTTGAATCTCCTACAGACATTTTATCAACATTAAGATTGGGATCTTTTATTCTATATCTTATCAAAGAAATATTAGTTTCATAGTTTTCTGTAAATGAATCTCTAGGCCCTCTTAACACATTTTGAAGTTCTGGAGTTTGAACACTTCTTTTTTCTACTTTATAAGTATCTGCAACTATATATTTTTCTTCGCTTTCCATTATTACTACAGAGTTACCTTCTACTAAATAATTTATAATCTTATTTTCATCACTGTCTACTGAAATATCATCTATATATATAACTGAATCACACAAATAGTCTATATTTAATGTTTTTTCAGAATAATTATGATTTAGTATAGGTTTTATAATATATTCAGATATTTTATTTCTATCAGATAAAGAAGATATATATAGTAAATATCCTTTTTTACAATCTATATTAAATTTTCTTATAACTACATCTTTATTACTTTTTTCTATTTCATTTACCTTATTTATATTTTTATCTGAAAAAAATTTACCAAAACTCATAGTTATCAATCCTTAACTTTTAATTTAGATTCAGTATCCTTTAAATTTTTATTCACTATATCTGTAGAAATTTCAACATTTACATCCGCATAGGGATACTGATTTTTCCAATCAATTTTACCTATTTTTTCTGGATGCTGTCCTTTAAAATACTTATAAAAATTTAAATAATCACACTTATATTTTTGACTAGTTTTTATAGCTCTTTCTATTACCCCTTTTATTTGTCTTTCTAGTATTTTGTCACATTCTTTTAGTTTTTGTTTATCTATTATATTTAGATTATATTGATATTGAAGATGAGAGCTTAATTTTACATATACATTTATTTTTAATTTATCATTATCATAATCTACTTTTATTTTTCTTTTTTTTACAATATTACGAAAAGATATTATATTACTATGTTTCGGACTTAAAGCTACATCTTCAATTATTCTAGGTTTATCAGCTAATAAATATAATACCCCGTCAGAATCATTCCAATTAATTACACCTTGAAATTTTGAATCTTTCATAACTGCCATACCTAAATATCTAACTTTGCCCTCTTCTACTCCTACATAAGGAAGCAAATATCCTATATCTCCTGTAGCCACATCTGTTAGTATATCTCCTACGGATTTATATAGACTTTGACCTTGTTTATCTAATGTTCTAATCATATGCTCAATTTCAATTCCTACAGAAAGATCTGATTTAGTTTTAATATCAAAAAGTTCATCTATAGGATCTCTGCTAACTACAGTAAGTATGGTTTTTCTATAATCATATATTTTATTTATCCTATTAACATAAGGGATAATTCCTTCTTCCGCATAATTTTGCCCAAATACAATTGCTTTACTGGCTCCTAAAAAAGTTTTATAGGGCTTAGAATTATTAAAATTTATTCTAGCTTCCTTAAAATCTCTTCCTTCTGATTTGCTTATATATATGGGATTACCTGCAGCTCCAATATTTCTAAGTTTTGATATTTCACCTACATATTGAATATTTTCACGTACTCTATCAACCCCAAGAGATACTACTATATTTTTTTCTTCTAGATCTTTATAATCCCAACAAGAAATTAAAGTAGAACTAAATAAAATAACAATTATAACTTTAAATATTTTTTTAAATTTTCTCATTTTTATTCACCTTAGTTAAAAATAGTAATATAACTGGAATTATAATATATGCTATTATTGAAAAATAAGATATGTATTTATTTACTTGAGGCAATAAATAACTTTTTTTAGGAAAACCTGAAGTCAGCCAAGCTATTATTACGACCCCAAATATAATCTTATTTTTTGTAATTTTATTTTTAGTTATATTCTGAAAAAAATATACTACTCCATAAAGGTAAAACATAGCAGTAGTAAAAGCTCCTGTTAACCAATTTACTATAAAAACACCATCTAGCCTTCTTAAAAATTGTAAATATGGAAGTTCTACTCTTCTTATTGTAGATATTACAGAATCTTCATAAAACACTATATCTTGTACTCCCATAACAGAAATACATGATTCAAAAACAAGAATATATATAAATCCAATAAGGGCTGTTATAAATATAGCCTGAATATGTATCTTTTTATTTTTTCTTTTATTTAATGCAATATATGAAATACATTCTGAACCTGAAAGAGAAAATAATATACTGCTACTAAAAATACCTTTTATATAATTACCAACAGAATGTGCATCAAATATTGGTACTACATTTAAAACACTTCCTTCTGTTGATATAAATATATGAGTTATTATAAATGTGAGTATTATTATAATTCCATAAATTTGTGAGACTAAAAGTATAGTTTTAAACCCTTTCATAAGTGCATATCCAACGGTGATGGCAAACACTAAAGTTAAAACCCAACAAGGAGTTCTTAAAAGTACATTTGCTTTCATTATTTCACTGGTTATTCTTAAGTCATAAGTAGCTATTAAAAAAAAATGAACTATATATATAATCATTATTATCACATATATTTTTTTACCTAATAATTTTTTGCTATATTCTGGTAATGTTTTACTTTCATTACAATAAGCTAAATGAATATTTATATAATTTATTCCCATAGTAATTATTGTTGCTAAAAGTAAACTAAACCATCCTCCTGTACCTGAATATTCTGCTACAACTTTAGGTATAGAAATTAGCGAATACCCTATAGTACTTCCTATCATTAAAAATAAAATTTCAGAATTAGAATAGGTTCTTCCCATAAACCTTTCCTCCTTATATTTATAACTAGTATTCCCTAAATTTCTAAAAAAATATTAATATAATGATAAAAAACATATTTAAACATTTTTTCTTTTATGATTTAACAAAAATATGCTTTTATCTAGGATAACCTTTAACTTCACAATAAATACTATTTACGTATTTTAAAACCTTTAAATTTTAAACAAATAAAAAAAGTGGCAAACTTATCTAGTTCACCACTTTTTATAATCTTATAATAATTTTTCACTATGAAAAGCATAGATTATTTTTTCTTAACAGATACCCACTTATTATTATTAATATAATATCTCCATAAAAAATCTTTAGCTTCTTTTGCATAATCTATACCTATTCTCTTATCTTCAACTATTTCAAATTTCTCTTTTATTTTTTCTTCCTCTATATATAATTGTCCCTCATATAATTTTTGTTCATTATTATTTTTATCTATATTAAAAGCCATACAAAATTTTGAAGGTCCTGATGTTAAATTCCCTCTTTGAGCTTTTGTAATCTCATTAAGGGATTTTTGGAATCTTAAATATGACATTTTTTCTAATCCTTCTATTGGTTCAACAGCTCTTATAAGTACCCCTTCTGCTTCCCCTTCTTTTTTAGTTATTACATTAAAGCAAAAATATTTTCCATATATAAAATAAACGTAAGCAATTCCTGGTGTGCCATAAAGAGGCTTTATCTTTGGAGTTATTTTCCCACCATAAGCATGACAGGCTTTATCTATATTACCTATATATGCTTCTGTCTCAACTATTTTACCTTTAAGCTTAATTCCATCTACTTTGTGAACTATAATTTTACCTAATAAGTCTTTTGCAACAATTCTAGCATCTCTAGCATAAAAATCTTTAGAAATTTTCATAATATTTTCATCCTTTTAAACAATATATTTTATTTAAAATAAATACATTTCAATAAATTGATTTATTTTAAAAGCATAGAAAGTAATACTCCCATTAAAATCAATGCTAAAACAACAAGTATTATGCCTATTATACCTAATACAAATCCTGCTGTTGCAATCCCTTCTCCTTTTAATTTACCATCAGAATTTTTTATTTTCTTCTTAGCTTTTCTTCCTAATACAATAGCTAAAATAGAAGGAACTATAGCCATTAAATATAAAAAAGGTACACGTACAAATATAAGCAAAACTCCAAGTATACCACAAACTAAACTTATTATTGCCATTTTTTCATTCTTTTTAATTTCATTTACCATTTAAGCAACTCCTTTATATAAACATATTATACATCACTTTATCCTTTTTAAAATAACTATAAGTGAAAAATACTATTTAAATCTGTATTGTATTAAATAATACTATAACAATGTTTTAAATTATAATAAACCCTTAAATAAAAAAATATAAGTAAAAAGCTGTGTAATTATAAATTACACAGCAATAAAATTTTATAATTTTTCATTTATAAATTCAAAAGTTTCAATAAATATTCAAAACTATATAATCTTACTTATAATCAGATAAAGATATAATATTATCTTCATTATTCATGTCTTCATATTGTAAATTTCTATCTAAATCTATGTCGCTACAGGTTAAAAGTATTTCCTTAGCTAAATCATCTGCCTTATCTGAATTTTTAATATTCTCGGTATATCCAAAGAATGAACATCCTCTTTTTTTAAGCCATGTTCTTAAATCATTAAAAAACTTTTCCTTATTCTCGCTATCTGGAATAGTTATAGCTCCATTTATACTTATAGCATTATTACCGATGACAGACTCTTCTTTACCCATAAGGGTCATCTTAGACATAAAATATATCTCCTCTCTATACTTTCAACCATATTATAATTTCTTTTTATAGGTTTTGTAAAAGTTTAGGAAACCTATTTTAGAGTTATTTTTGGGTACAATTAATGATGTAATCTTTTTTAAAGCCCCTTCGTTAAAATTACTTTAAATAACTTGGAATTTATATAGAAAGTTTAGTTCCATAATACAAGGCCTTAAGTATTTTTTCCATATCTTCCTTTGATACTCTAACTGGGTTAGATTTTGTAGATCCTTTTAAAGAATTTTCTACTAATTTTTCAAAGTCTTTCTTAAATTCCATCTCATCTACAAAAACATCTTTTAAAGAATTAGGAATATTAAGTTC
The DNA here is from genome assembly GCF_039521385.1 of Clostridium oceanicum. Taxonomy (NCBI): domain Bacteria; kingdom Bacillati; phylum Bacillota; class Clostridia; order Eubacteriales; family Clostridiaceae; genus Clostridium; species Clostridium oceanicum. The sequence goes on from NZ_BAAACG010000009.1 coordinate 200,574, forward strand.
ATTATTTAAATTTCTAACTTCTTCTATAAAATCTTTAACTCCTATAGTTTTTGCTAAAATATTTAATTTTCCCTTAACTTCTCTATCTTTAGAATTATATTCTAATACATAAGGAAGAGCTATAGCATTGCAAAGCCCATGACCTAAATTAAATCTACCTCCTATAGAATGAGATATTCCATGTGCCATACCAAGGCCTACATTAGCAAAGGCTATTCCAGCCATAGATTGATAGTTATGAACCTTTTCTCTAGATTCTATAGTAGCTTCTTTATATGATATAGGTAAATATTTAAACAAGCCTTCTACAGCTCCTTTTGCAATGACCTCTGTAAAATCATCTAATGATTTATTTATGTAACATTCTACAGCATGAGTTACAGCATCCATTCCTGTTTCAGCCACAATATTTTGAGGCATAGACATCACTATATCTGAATCTAATATTGCTATATCTGGTATAAAAGCATCAGTTTTAAGTCCTATTTTTAAATCTTTATCTTTAAAAGTAACAACTGCTGCTTTTGTAACTTCACTGGCAGTTCCTGATGTTGAAGGAATAGCAATAAATTGAATTTTTTCTCTCTTATTAGGCAACTGTCTTTCTAATATATTATGGAAATTAATCTCTTTATTTTCATACATAATAGTCATAACTTTAGCAGCGTCCATAGGTGAACCCCCTCCTACAGCTATTACTGTGTCTGGGTTAAACTTATTCATTTCTTCTAAACCTTTTAATACAATATCAGTATCTGGGTTCTTTTTTATTCCCTTAAATATAAAAGTCTCTCCTTTTAAATCCTTTATGATATTTTCTATTTTCTCTATAGTACCATTATTAAAAAGAGATTTACCTCCAGTGACTATAAAAAACTTTTTTCCTTTTAAATTACTTAAATATTTTAAAGATCCAGCTCCTGTAACTAATCCTCTTCCACCTAAAACTATCCTTTTCATATGTTCCCTCCTTTAATTAAATTTCATTTTAAATTATCTACTTATATTATTAACTTATTCTTTTCTACAAAACTTTTAAAATTCCTATAATTATTTTTAAAATATTATTATTATTTTGTAACTTTTTTTTAAAACATACATAATATAATAGAGAGGATATATATCCTCCCTATCTTTTCACAAATCCATGTTCTTCGTAGTCACTACTTATTTATTAAGTTTTATAGGATTCTACATATAAGCTTCCTATAAAGCTTATTTTTTATTAAAAAAAATCATCTATTTACTCTTTTTTCTTACTATTTCATATAGTATTTATTTTAAATTTTCTATATATTATTAAATCTTTGCTTTTACATATTTTAAATACAATTCTTTTCTTTATTTAGAACTGTATTTTATTAAATCAGAATTTTTTCTACATTACTTTCGTCTAATCCTACAATTTTTATTGAAATATTCTTCTCTTTAAGCATCTTATTTATTTCTTCAATAAATATTCCCTGTTCCTTACATTCTTTTATGCTATTTATAGTACTTGAAAGAGCTTTATTTCCACAAAGTTCCCCTTTCCAATTTCCTCTACATGTTTTTGTAACACCACAAGTAGGACTTCCTTCTATTCCTATAATAGCTTTTATTTCATAACCATTATTTATATATTCTTCTATTTGTTCTAAACATAATTTAAAAAGATCTCTACAGTGTTTTCTAAAATGAGGAGTATCAAACTGATCCTTTACATGGCCCCATCTATTTGATCCATAACAAGTAAATTCTGGACATGGAAGTTGTATTATTCCTATATCTTTATCTATTATTTTCTTAATAAATTTTTGTTTTTCTTTATTTTGTTCTAATCTTTTTTCATCATTTATATATCTAACTTTAGAATTATTGTTAAGTATACAATGACTCATTATTATAATTTTTTTGTTCATAATACTACTCCTTATTCTTTTTACTTTTCTACTACATGAGTGCTACAAGGGAAAACCATATATATTCCTAAATATGCTTTTCCCTCACTTGCAAGCCACATATTACAATTATATTTTTGTAATATCTTTCTTACATATTCCATATCGTCCTCATTAAATTCCACTAATTGAGAATTATTATGTTTGAATTTTATAGACAATATTAAATTTTCTTCAAAAGCATCTACTTTTAAATCTATCTTATCTTTATTCTCACAATTTTTTATAGAATTTATGATTATATAATTTAGTATAAATGTAAATCTTTTTTGTGGAACTTTTATATAATAAACTCCACATTTTAAAGTTACAACTATGCTCTTATCTTCTATGATTGTATGATTTAATTCAATTACCTTATCTAGTAACTCTTTAAAATCAATATTTTTTTCTTCTTCTGAATCTAATAACTCACTATTATTGCCATTTATCAAACTAATCTTTTCTTCATTCAATTTATATATATACTTTAACAAAGAATCATCTTTTAATCCTTTACTATTATAACTTTCTGATATAAAATACTCTTCATAAAACTTTATAGTTTCTAAAAATAATAATACTTCTTCTAAAATATTAGTATAACTATCTACCTTTTTATTTAAAAAGTTTACTTCTTCCTCTTTATTAATTAAACTATTTTTTAAAGCCTTTATTCTCTTATTTGTTTTCAAAAAATCCTCACTAACAATTTTATCATTGGGATTATTTTTACATATTACCTCTTTTTTTATATGATTAATTTGTTCCCTATTTTCTTCCACTTTCTCTTTTTCTTTATTCATTAAAATAATAATAGAATTATCATTAATTTTTGATCCAGTAAAGTATAAGTTTTCTGATTTTTCATCTAACACCAATTTAATCTCATATTTATAAAGTCTATAATTACTCAATATACCATAAAAAAATTTCATATACTTACTTTCATTGCCTTTTTGAACTGAATCGATTATATTTTGCCCTTTAATAGGAAATCTTTTAAAGTTCATATTATCTTTTCTTATTTTTAAAATTTTACCTTTAAAATCACATATTAAAACAACATCATATATATCATAATTTATATCCATGATATTACCCCTTACATAATTTACTTTAGCCTTTCTATAACTATAATTTTAACACTATCATTAAGTATTTGAAAATAAACAATAAATTAAAGATACCTAGTCTATTTTGTAAACCCTATCAACCTCCGTTTAAATAATTCTAAGAATATACAGCGAAAATGACATAAAAAAATTTTAAATTTCATTTTTGCTCCTTATATGAATTCTTACCAGTCAAAGTATAGTTTTTGAAATAAAACTTTCATATTTAAAATTTTATATTTTATAACCTTTAGGTACCAATTTCGATAATAATCTATATTTTTTTTAACTTTTATTATGTTTTTCTAATTTTAATTTTAAAAATACTGAATTTATATTCTAAATAATATATTTGTAAATTTCGCATTATATGTAAATTGAATAATGGTTATAGTCTATATTCAAAACATTTACTATTGTAAATCTATTTAATTACCTTTTAATCAAAATATTTCGTTATAATTTTAGCAATATTGCTATATACTTAGATAGATGAAAGAAAAGACATTAAAACTTCATTTTGCAGAAAATACAAACAATTGATATCTTATACATTTTCTGGTACAATTCTAATTGAATTAATATTTACATATTTTATTAAAACAATTATGGGAAGGGGAATATATATGAATATTATAGAAAAAATAATTTCTGTTTCAAATGATATACTGTGGTCTTATGTTCTTATAGCAGTACTTCTAGTTTTAGGATTATATTTTTCAATTAAATCTAGATTCGTTCAAATAAGATTTTTCAAAGAAATGTTTAGACTTTTAGGTGAAGGTGCTAGTAAATCTGTTACAGGAAAATCAGAAAAAAAAGGAGTTTCTTCTTTTCAAGCTTTTTGTATGAGTACAGCATCAAGAGTTGGTACTGGTAACTTAGCTGGTGTAGCTATTGCTATTGCAAGTGGTGGTCCTGGAGCTGTATTTTGGATGTGGCTTATAGCTTTAATGGGTGGTGCTTCTAGTTTTGTTGAAAGTACACTAGCTCAAATATATAAAGTAAAAGATAAGCATGGTTTTAGAGGTGGTCCTGCTTATTATATGGAAAAAGCTTTAAACAAAAAATGGATGGGAGTACTATTTTCTATACTAATAACTATAAGTTTTGGACTTATATTCAACTCAGTACAAGCAAATACTATTTCCTTAGCTTTTGAAGAAGCATTTGGAATACAAACGTTAACAATGGGAATATTACTTGCTGTGTTTACTTCAATTATAATTTTTGGTGGAGTTAAAAGAATTGCTAAAGTTGCAGAATTAATCGTTCCTGTAATGGCCGTTGCTTATATAATAATAGCTTTATTTGTAATGTTTAAAAACATTACATTATTGCCAAAAATGTTTTCACTTATATTTAAAAGTGCTTTTGGAATCAAACAATTTGCAGGTGGTGGATTAGGATATGTTGTATTAACCGGTGTTAAAAGAGGTCTCTTCTCTAATGAAGCCGGTATGGGTAGTGCTCCTAATGCTGCTGCTACAGCTAACGTAACTCATCCTGCTAAACAAGGTCTTATTCAAACTTTAGGTGTATTTACTGATACTTTGTTAATCTGTACTGCTACATCTTTTATAGTATTATTATCTGGCAATTACACTAATAAAGGATTAACTGGAATCCAACTTACTCAAAGTGCATTAAGTTCTCAAGTAGGCTCTTGGGGAAATATATTTATAGCTGTTTGTATTTTATTATTTGCTTTTAGTTCTATAATTGGAAACTACTATTATGGAGAAACAAATATAGAATTTTTAAATGGAAGTAAAACTTGGCTTACATTATATAGATTTTCTGTTATAGGTATGGTTATTTTCGGATGTACTGCAAAAATTCAAGTAGTTTGGGATTTAGCTGATTTATTTATGGGCTTAATGGCTCTAATTAACTTAGCTGCTATTTCTCAATTATCTAAAATAGCTTTTGCAGCTTTAAAAGACTACCATAAGCAAAAGAAACAAGGAATTGAACCTGTATTCTATGTTAGTAATTTAGAGGGTGTAGAATTAAAAAATATAGAATGCTGGCCTGAATATGAAGAAGATGAAAAGTTAGCTTAATTTCATAATAAAATTTACATTTAAAATATGTGTATATAAATTAGCTGTTATATCCATATATTTTGAAAATCACAATAAATTTAATTAAAACATATATTTTATATAAGGCATTTAAAAATATTTTGTCTTTATATAAATATATGTTTTTGTTTTACTATACACATTTTATTTTTATTACTAAAGTATCATTTATTTTTGAAAGTATTATATGATATAATTATTAATATTAAACTTATTTATCTATATAAAGGAGGAAAAAATGCAATTAGGAGAAAAAATTAAATACTTTAGAAAAAAGAAAAACTTAACTATAAAAGAGCTTTCACAACTTACAGACCTTTCTATAGGATTTATAAGTAACTTAGAAAGAAATCTAAATAGTCCTTCAGTAAGTAACTTACAACAAATTTGCGAAGTTTTAGATATAAATTTAATGGAAATATTAAAACCTGTAAATAATAAAGACCATGTATTAAGAAAAAATAATAGATATGAAATATTTTCTACTGACGATAACAAAATCAAATTCGAGTTACTAACAACAGGTAATAAAGAATTAAACGGTATAGCTATTAGCATTGTTGATAGAACAGATTATAACGATACATCTTGGGGGCATAACTACGACGAATTAGGTGTTGTTATAAAAGGTAGTCTTGAAATACAAGTAGATTCCAAAACCTATATTCTAGAAGAAGGAGACACTATCTACATTGATAAATTTACTCCCCATAAATATAAAAACCCTTCTAAAGAACCTAATATAACTCATTGGTTTTCTATAAAAAACTAACTTTTAAAAATAAAATACATATTTATAAAGCCAATTTCATTTTGTAATAAACCCTAAATTTAAAATTCATAAAACAAAAACTATAAAAATGAATGCTATCAACTTCTATATTAATGTTGATAGCATTTGCAATTAATTTAATATTCTTTAAATCAAAATACTTTAATTTAATAATTAGTTATTATTTCATAATTAAAATCATAATAAAACTTGTTTTTTATAGTATTTATATATAATGCTATCTAATTCTTGGCTTACTTTTAAAATTTCGCCTTCATGTAGTATTGAGTCCTCTTCTATAAGCAAATTCAATTTTTCTCTAGTTTTCTCGATTAAAGTACCCATAAATCAACATCCCCATTACTTTTTTTAGCACGATTTTCATTATACCGTTTTTTTCCATAAATTTCAACTTATTACTTTTATTATTTTATTAATATTTCAAATAGTTAGTATTATGTTTTGTAATAGAGTTTAGCTATTATATAATTTTACAATATGCTACATAAAACAAGTTATTTATTGATTCTTAAATATTTTTTGTATAATTTTGAAGAAATATTTCTTTTCTTTTCTTTACTTAATATAATTTATTTGATAAAATTATAAAAGGTGTAACGTATATTTAATCGTATATTACTAAAATCACTTAAGTTGTGTCCATTCTAAATTTTTATTATAGGGGAAGGGTATTATATGAATGAAAAAGATAATTTAGAAAAAAATAGTAATAAATCAAAAGGAAAAAGAAATGACGAAAAGTACATAAAAGAAATGCATGATATGGCAGATAAACACGCTAAAAGGAACAATAAGGTTTTTATAGCTGTAGTCATTCCTGTAGTTGTAATATGTATCTTTGTAATTCAACAAATATTTTCATTTTCACTTAACTCTACTAAAAAAGATTCTAAACCTACAACAGAGTTTGCTAGTGAAACAAAAACAAATGATAAAAATAAAACTGAGGATAAAAAGAATTCTACAGATAAAGAAAAGAGTTCTAAATCAGCTTTAGATGAGAAAATAGGAAAATACTTAGATAAACAAGAAAATAGACAAAAATCATTAGATGCTGCTATTTCTATTAACAAAGGCAGTAACAAAGGTATCTCAGTAATATATATATCTGAAATACTAAGAAACAATGGTATAGAAATACCTAAATCTACTTTAAGTACTAAAAGCTTAGTAAAAGAACTAGAAAAACAAGGATTTGAAAAAATTACAGATTATAAAGAATTACAAAAAGGCGATATTGCTTTTACAACTAAAGATAAAAGTGGCAATCCTTCTCACGCATATATATTTTTAAAATGGTCAAAAGAAGGTAAAACTGATTATGGTACAGTTTGCGATGGACAGATAAACGATTATGATAGTACAATTCACAAAAGAAATATATCTGTATCTACAACTACAAAAGATAAAATTTCTTTCTTTATGAGAAAAAAATAAAGTTAGCCTTAATGGCTAACTTTTTATTTTTCTTTAATATAAAACTTTCCTCTTTTACTTTTAATTCTCCATAAAGTAAGCATTATACCTACAAAACATAATATAGCACAAACTATATATACAAATCTCATTCCATAAATAAATACATATTCTTTTCCTTTAATAATCTTATCCACTTTATATCCTATTTTATAACTCATTCTATTATTTAATAGTACTATTGAAAGAGCTATTCCAAATACCATACCTATATTTCTTACTAATGCATTTATACTTCCTGCTATTCCTAATCTATTTTTAGGAACAGCTGACATTACTATACTATTGTTAGGTGCCTGGAAAAAACCATTTCCAATTCCTAATATACTAGTTTTAAATATAACTTCATAATAACTTGAGTTTAAATTTAACGTAGATAAACTATATAATCCTACAAAGGTTACTACAAGGCCTAAAAGAGTTATAACCTCACTTCCTACCTTATCTGATATATATCCACTTATAGGAGCTATAATAGACACTGTCATAGGATATATCATAAGAAATATCCCTGCTTTTTTAGGAGACATTTTTAATCCATATTGAAGATAAAATGGTTGTATAATGTTAGTAGAAAATATAACCATATAGGATATAAAAGCACATATTAAACTTACTGAAAATAGTCTGTTATAAAATAAATTGAAATTAAGAATAGGATTTCTAACCTTATTTTCATTGAAATAAAATAATATAAGAAAAACTAAAAATATAAAAAAACTAAAAATAATATACCTATTATTCCAACCTACTTTTTCTCCACTTAACATTGCTCCAAACAAAGCAATGCTAGCTATGAAAAATAAAATAAATCCCTTTATATCAAACTCTTTTACTTTATTATGTATTTCACTTTGATTATATTTAGGTAAAATTTTAATTCCTATTATATAAGCTATTATTCCTATAGGAACGTTTATTAAAAATATATACTCCCAATCTAAAATTCCAAGTATTATACCACCTATAGGTGGTCCAACCATAGTTCCTACAGCTACTGTAGTTCCAGAAAATCCTAATGCTCTTCCTCTTTCTTCTTTTGGAAATATATCTGCAATAATCCCTTGATTACATGCCATAATCATAGATGCTCCAATTGCCTGAATTATTCTAGAAAATATTAAAAAATAAATAGTATATGATATACCACAAAAAAGAGAGCCTAATGAAAATATTAAAAACCCATACTGAAAAACTTTAGTTTTACCTATTATATCTGCTAATCTACCAAAAGCTAAAATAGTTGAAGATATTATAATTAAATAACTTGTTACTACCCATTGTATAGTTGATATACCAACTGATAATTTATCTGCCATAAAAGGTAATGCTACATTTACTATACTACTATCTAATGTTGCCATAAAAGGTGCTAATAAAACTATATTTAATATTTTCCATCTATTCTTATATATATAATCCTTATTTTTATATTCCAAAGTATCCCTTCTTAATTAAACTAAATATGAATCCTTGTATCTTTATTATTAAATTTATAGGCTAAAGTTTTAATTTGAACTTTAGCCTATATAATAATTTAGTTATTTATTTAAATTTGTTTTAAAACTGAACTTATTCTCTTCCTGGTTTATTTGCATCTTTTTGACCATTTTGTTGTCTCTTTTTTGCATTTTTGTTTCCCTTCATAGGTTTATTAGGCTTATGATCATGATTTTCTTTCATCTCTATCACTCCCATATAAAAATAAATTCATCTTTATTTTTATCATTATTCATAAATAAATACATGTATTTATTTCAAATATATAAATTACTAAAATAACTGTATTCATATTTTATAATGTAAAATATAGATTATACTTTTAATATTTAATTAAAAGCATTTAAATTTTAAAGATTTCTCATAAAAAAATTATAAATGTAATTATTAATGGATAAAATACTACTAAAATATAATATTTCAAATTATATGGAGGTAAAAAAATGAATTCTAAAAGAGTTACTCAAATAATTAATTCTAAAGATTATATACCAGTATATTATAAAAACACGCCAGTAAAATTAGAAAAAGTAAATAACACAGAAAACACAGCCTATGTAAAAAACCTTAATACAGATAAAGAAATGGTAGTAGAAGTTAAAACTTTACATGAATGCAATAAATTAAATCAATAATATATTCATCCTTAAGTTAATAAAAACTAAAATATTTTATAATAAAATAATCTCTAAATTATACAATTTTAAAATTATAAATTTTGTTTTGAAAAATAAGTCACTAATTTAAAATAACTCTTTAAGAATATTCTAAATTAGTGACTTTTTATAAATTAATAATAATCATCCAGTTTATTAAAATTTTATACAGCAGAAGAAATTTTATGTTTAATATCTTTAAATTTATCATTATCCATGTATTTTTCAATTTTATCTTTTTTATCTAAAAAACCTTTTTTCAAATCCACATTTTCATTTAACTCTTTATGACAATCCTTTTTTGATTTATCACTAATATAATTATTTTTATTTGTATGTTTAGATTCTTTAGTAATTCTTTTCATTCCATCATTATAAAGCTTTTTAGCCTTATTTTTGAAATCAAATACTTTATCTAGTTTCTTAGAATCATAAATTCCTCTTTTTGCATCAAAATCAAATTCCATTTTTATAATTTTAGCTCTACTTTTAAAACTTTTACTTAAAGAAATCAGTCTTCTAGATTGACTATAAGAGCTAAATTTAACAGTTAACTTGCTTATATCAGAAATATCAACTAGTTTATCATCTTTTTCATTTTTTACATATGAATCTTTGTTTAAGTCTGGTTCCTTTTTATTTTTTTTAATTTTATTCTTTTCTTCTTGCTTCTTTATCTTTTCCATTTCTTTTTGTTTTATTTGATTTTCGATTTCACAAATCTTCTGTTTTACTTCTGCAATCATAGTTTTTTTAATCTTTTCATCAATATCTCTTCCTTGTATATCTTTTATTTTTTCTCTAAGCTTTATTATTTGTTTACGAAGAAATTGAATTTCTTTATCTTGTGGCTTAATCTTTTGAGATTTTATATTTTTGCATTTAACATTACTTTTTTGAATATTATTTCTTTGAATATTCATAATATTTACCCCTCCTTTATAATTAAAATTCAATATATTTAATCGTATTAAAAGTGTAAATTTTTAGATATTTAGTAAAATAATCTATTCAGTAATAGCTAATGCTGCCGCTCCTAACACTCCTGATTTTCCTCCAAGCTTTGCTTTTTTAACAATACAATTTTTAAATATTATAGGGAGACATCTTCCATTCATCACTTCTTCTATTTTTTCAAAAACCACATCTCCAGCATTAGAAACTCCTCCACCTATAACTATCATATCTGGATCAAAGGTATTAGCTACATTGGATACTATTATTCCTAAATATCCTAAAGCTTCATCTATAATATCTTTTGCCACTACATCACCTTTTTTAGCTTCTTCAAATACATCTTTAGAGGTTATACTATCATAATTTTTAAGGGATGTTTTAACATTAGTATTTATAGCTTCTAGGGCTCTTTTAGTTATTGCCGTTCCAGATGCCATTCTCTCTCCACATCCTTTATTCCCACAGCCACACCTTGGTCCATCAGGTTTTACTGTATTATGGCCTACCTCTAATGCATTAGATGTACTACCTCTATATATTTTACCGTTTAATACGGCTCCTCCCCCTATACCAGTACTTACTGTTATATACACCATATTTAATGTATTAACCCCTGCTCCAAAACTATGTTCAGCAAGAGCTGCTGCATTTGCATCATTATCTAAATATACAGGAACATTATAATGGTTTTCTATTTTATCTGTTAAAGGAAAGTTTTTAAAAGGTAAATTAGGTGTTTCAACAATTATACCTTTTCTTGCATCTAAAGGACCTGGAGCCCCTATTCCTATTGCTTTTATTTCTTCTTTTTCTATATCTTTTATAACATAATCTATAGTAGATTTTATATTACAAACTATAGCCTTATCTCCTTTTTCTACTTCTGTTTTAACTATTTTTTCTTTTACTACATTTCCTTCTAAATCTACCAAAGCAGTATAAATTTTAGTTCCACCTAAATCTACTCCAACTACATATTTCTTTTTCATTAAAACCACCTCTTTTATATTATAATAAAATTAGGATAGTCCTTTTTTTATACTATCCTAATTTTTTAAAATTTTATTTTTTATTTATATACTCTATATTTTAAAAAAAACTGTACAACATCTCTAATTTAAAACCCATTATTTTTAGATACTTCTTTTATCCACTGACCAGATTTTTTAATTGTTTTCTTTTGAGTTTCAAGATCAAGGGCTATATATCCATACCTATTTTTGTAAGCATTCATCCAAGACCAACAATCTATTGGAGTCCAAGTATGATATCCAAAACAGTTAGAACCTTCTTCAATCCCTTTATAAAGATACTTTAAATGCTCTTGAAAGAACTCTATTCTATAATTATCTTCAACTATACCATCAGCGTTTATGTATTTTTCTTCTCCTTCTACTCCCATTCCATTTTCAGAAATATACCAAGGTATATTATTATAATTATCTTTAATGTTTATTGCTATATCATAAATAGATTCAGGATATATTTCCCATCCTCTATATGGATTCATTCTTCTACCTGGCATTTCATAGTTATCAAAATACTTGTCTGGCATCCATCCTTTAGATTCATCATACTTTGATTCTTTTACTTTAATTCTCCTTGGTTGATAATAGTTAACCCCTAATATATCAATAGTGTTATTTTCTATTATTTCCATTTCTTCTTTTGTAAATTCAAACATTACTCCATCTTCTTGAAAAACTTTTATCAAATTTTTAGGGAAACTTCCTTTTATAGCTGGATCTAAAAAAGAATTATTAAAGAAATCATCTGCAAATTTTGCTGCTTTTACATCTTCATCATTTTCTGATCTTGGATATGATGGAGTTAAGTTTAATACTATCCCTATTTTAGCCCCCTCTTTATCACAGCCCATTTCTCTAAAAACTTTTATTGCTTTAGAAGAAGCTAAATTTAAGTTAAACATAACTTGAACTGCTTTTTTCCCATCAACTAATTTAGGATAATGAAATTGATATAAATATTGACCTTCTATAACAACTATAGGCTCATTAAAAGTTATCCAATGTTTTACTCTATCTGAAAAAAGCTGGAATGCTCTCTCTGCAAATTTAACAAATAAATCAACAACATGTTTAGATTCCCACCCACCATATTTATCATATAGTTCTATTGGTAAATCAAAATGATGTAATACTATAACAGGAGTCATCCCATTTTTTATACATTCATCTATAAGATCATTATAAAATCTAACACCATCTTCATCTAATTCTGCTGTTTCAAAATCCTTTATTAATCTTGTCCATTGTATAGACGTTCTAAAACTATTTAATCCTATATCTTTAAGCATAGCTAAATCTTCTTTATAACTATTATAAAAATTAGAAGCTATATTAGGTCCTACTTTTCCCCAAAACACTTCTGGTTCTATATCAAACCAATGATCAAAAACACTTTTATGTTTTTTATTAAATCTTCCTTCTGACTGTGGACCTGATGTAGCTGAACCCCACCAAAAATTTTCTGGAAATATATACTTTTCACTCATAATAATCACTCCTAAATACTCTATATTAAAATTATATAGTCTTTCTACGTAAATGTCTATACTTTTATTTTATTCGTAAATGTTTTATTAATATTAAATACAATATCCAGATTATTTTATAAGGCTAAGTGCTAATTCTAAAACTTTTTCTCCATTCATTGCACCATAAGTCATAAAATCTATAGCCTCTACATTTACTTTTCCATCTACTATTTTTTCAATATCTCCTTTTAAAAATCTTATTTGAGGTCCTAATAGTATAACATCTGCTTTTCTCCATTCATTTTCTATTTCAGCTTCTGATGTAGCCCATATAGTAGCATCTACACCCTTTTCTTCTGCTACCTTTTGCATTTTTTTAACTAATACACTTGTTGACATTCCTGCATTACATACTAATAATATATTTTTCATTTGTTCTTCCTCCTAGTTATCTAATTTTTTATATACTTCTACAAATTCTTTTATTAAATCTCTAAACATACTTGAAGTCATTAAATGATCTTGGGCATGTACCATTAAAGGTCCCATTTCCACTTTATCACCTTCTGCTTCAGCAAATATTAAAGAAGTTTGAAATTTATGAGCTGAAACCATTCTTTCTTTTGCTAAATTTAATTTTTCTTCAGCTTCATGAAAAGCTCCATTTTTAGCAAGTTTTAATGCTTCAAAGGATAAACTTCTACACTCTCCTGAATTACCTATGATTTCCATAACATTTAGTTGGATATCCATATGTTTTTCCCTCCTAGTTTTTCTATTTCTTTTTTCCATTGTTGAGCTTTTTTATAATTCACAGTTTTCATATCATCTAAAATATACTTTTTACCTATTTTTTTGCTTTTACTTTTCCCTAAATTATGGTATGGAAGTATTTCTACTTTTAACACATTCTTAAGTAAAGATAAATGAGATATCATCTTTAAATGATCTTTATCATCATTAACTTGTGGCACCAAAGGACATCTTAATATTATTTTTTTATTAGAATCATTTAAATAAATAAGATTATTTAATATCTTTTTGTTAGATACAGATGTAAGCTTTTTATGTTTTTCTTCACCTGTTGCTTTATAATCATATAAATATAAATCTACATACTTATTAATCTCTTTAAGCTTATCTTTTTCTATATATCCACTAGTTTCTAAACAAATATTTATATCTTTTTCTTTTAATATTTTGTATGTTTCTATAAGAAAATCTAATTGATATATAGCTTCTCCACCGGAAAAAGTTACTCCACCATTACTTTTTTTATAAAATTTTATATCTTTTTCTACTATATTTATAGTTTCTTCAATGGAATACTCTTTTCCTAATATTGAAATAGCATTATTTTTACATACCTTTTCACACTTTCCACACAATTTACATTTATCAAAATCTACTTTATGTATGTGATTTTCAAAAGAATGAATCCTATTTTCACATACTTCCATACATCTTTTACAATTAAAGCATTTACTAAAATCTATAGATAGCTGTCTTTTAAAAGATTGAGATTCTGGATTATGACACCATATACACTTTAATGGACATCCTTTTAAAAAAACAGTAGTTCGTATTCCTGGTCCATCATGTATACAAAATCTTTGTATATCAAAAATCAATCCTTTTTTATTCATACAAAGTTCTCTCCATTACTTCCTTTTGAACTTGTCTATCAAGTTCAACAAATCTAGCACTAAATCCACCTACTCTAACTATAAGATTTCTATAATTTGTTGGATTATTATAAGCCTTTTCTAGTTCTTTTGGGTCTACTACCGTTATCATTAACTGAGATCCACCATTTTCAAAATAAACTTCTAAAAGTTGGTTTATTATATTTATATGATTTTTAAACATACTTCTAGAAAATTTCATATTTTGTACACTTCCTGCATGTATATCAGTTTTTAATTTTGTTAAAGAATTAAGCATAGCTGTTGGTCCATTTATATCCGTTCCATTATAAGGATTATTTCCATTAGCCATAAATTGTCCTTTTTTTCTACCATCTGCTGAGGCTAGGGTTGTCCTACCCCATATAGTATTTGAATGATTATTTATAACTACTGCTAAAAAACTATCTAATCCTATATCTTTTGCTGATTCTTTTATACACATACAAACATATTCATGTAACTTAGAAGCCATTAAATCTCCTTCTGCTTCATCATTTCCATATTTAGGAGCATTTAAAAGTTCATTTCTTATTTCTTCAAATCCATTAAAATTTCTATCTAATATATGTACTAATTGTTTTAAATTAATCTTTTCATCTTCAAAAACTATTTTTTTAATAGCAGTCAAACTATTAGCTGAATTTATATTTCCATATACCTCTAATGTACCTCCTAAATGTCTTGCTCCTCCTGATAAAAGTTCTTTTCCCTTTTCTATACAATCATCTATAAGTAAACTTACATATATAAAAGAACAATTTTCTTTCATAACATCGTATGAAAGTCTTTGAGCTTTTGCAAGCTCTTCTATGTGAATTTTCAGTTGCGTTTTGTAAGCTTCTAACAACTTATCAAAAGTATCAAAATCCTCTATTTTTCCTGTGTTATATCCTAAAGAAACATCATTTACTCTATCATAGCCATTTCTAAGTGTTACTTCTAACGCTTTAAGAGTATTTATCAACACATTAGGAGTACCTACAGACTTGCCACATAAAATAATTTCTCCACATCCAAAGGGAACATAATCCTCTGCTTCTTTTAGTGATACATTCATAGCACTCGCTACAGACGGTATATTAACTTCATCATTATATATCATAGGAAAAGTACAACCTTCACTTATTACTTCAAGTCCTTTTTCTAATAGCTTTTTATTTTGATTTTCATATATTCTAAGAGTTAATTGTGGTTCTAGATCTTTATTTATTCTAGTAGCTTCCATTGCAATCATTGCAAACTTATCTGCTGCTTTTTCATTTCTCCTACCTTTTCCTCCGATAGTTACACGTCCATTCATAACAGTCTTTCTCCATGCAATCATCTTCCAAAAGGATTTGACTAGATCTAAAGCTTCTTTTTCTGTTAATTTATCATTGTTTAAATCATCTAATAAATATTCACCTAAATAATCATCCATCCTTCCATAATTAACTACTCCTGCAACTACCCCATATAACCATGTAAGTTGAATTGCTTCTCTAAAAGATTTTGGTTTTTCTCCTTTCTTTATTTCTTTTAAACAATTAGAAACTTTTAATACTTCTTCTCTTTCTAATTTATCACCTATTAAACTTTGGGCTAACTTTCTAGTTTCTATTTCAAAATGATTAGCTATATCTAAAAATAAATCTAAGGCTTCTAAAGATGCTCTATAAAAATCATTTTTCCCATCTTTATTTCTACTTAATATAGATTTTTTTAATCCATTTACACCTAAATCTAAGAGTTTATTATAATTTAATTGCATACCACTTAATCTAGAAAATCCACATACAACACAAGAATAATTATCATTTTTCGCAAATTTTTTGAAAAATTCAGGATTAGATTTTTTCAATTCTTTTCTAAAATTTTCTTGAGTATCTTTATCACACCAATATTTTTCTACCAAATTAATTTTCTCTAATAGCTCTTTATCTTTAGTATTATTTTTTAATTCATCAATCTTATGTTTATGAAAAAAATATCCAACACCACTTGTTGATGTGACACATCCAAAACCTACAGCACTATAATCTGTCTTTCCTATAAATTTATCTCCTATTTCTAAATTTCTTATAGATGCAGGATACAATATTTTCAAAAATTCCACTTCTCTTTTAGATTTCGGTAATCCTATACACTTTTTATGTGTTTCTGTTAGTTTAACAAGTATATCAACTTGTTCTTTAATACTTCTATTATTTTTATGCTTTATCCACATATTACTATTATCCATAAAGCTTCATCCCCTTTGTTTAAAACCTAACTTAACTATACTTTTTTTTATTTTCTAAGCATTTCCTTCTTGTTCAGCTACTCTATCTGAAATTTTTAAAAATGGCAAATAAATCAAAACTGACATCCCTAAAAGTAATATTCCTAATATAACGGATCTTAAATCTCCTCCAGTTGATAAATATTGAGAAATAATTGGTGGTGTTGTCCATGGAACTAATGCTATTGCTTTTGAAACTAACCCCATTGCTGTAGCTAAATAAGCAACTAATAATGAAGCTACTGTAGTTAATACAAAAGGAATCATAAGTATTGGATTAAAAACTATAGGTAATCCAAATATTATAGGTTCATTTATATTAAATATACCTGTTGGTAGTGCTAATTTTGCTATATCCCTATATTGCTTTCTTTTAGAAAATACCAAGATTGCTATTATAAGAGCTAGTGAATTTCCTGTTCCACCCATTAATCCATACATATTTTGAAATGATGTATTTATTATATGGGGCGGTGTTGTACCATTTGAGTATGCTAACATATTTCCTTGCATTGCTATTAGCATAGCTGGATCTAATATAGGACCAACTATCCCTGATGGATGTATACCAAAGGCAAATAACAAATTAAATATAAACATTAGGAATAAAAATCCCGGTAAACTAGTTGTAAATCCAAGTAGTGGAGCTTGAATCAATTTTGCTATAAGTTTATGTATTCCTTCACCAGTTAATGTATTTATACCAAAAGATACTAAGGCAAATATTATCATTGTAAGCATTACAGGAATTAATAAATTAAATGTTTTTTCTACTGCGGGAGGTACATTTTCGTTCATTTTTATTTTCATTTTTTCTAATGTTGATAATTTAATAAATAATTCTGTTGTAAATATAGCTGTAAAAATAGATACAAAAGTTCCTGCTGTATTAGTTAATTGAAATGGTAATACTCCTCCTATTTCAACAGCTTTTTTAGCACCATTAGGTACAATATTGTGCATTAGTGGCATAAAAATAATTAAAACTGATATTGATATAAGTCCTGGATATATGGGTGCATCGAATTTTTTATTCTTAGCTAACATATAAGCTAAAGTAAACACTATTAAAATAGATACTATATTTAAAGTTCCATTTATAATACTATTTCCTATACCTTGTGCTTGTGCCATAGAATCTTTACTAATAAATCTACTTAAAATACCTGTGTCTCCTAATATTACATTGTTAAAAAGTACTGCTATCCCAGCTAAAATAATAAACGGTAATATTGTTACAAAAGTTTCTCTTAATGATCTTAAATGAATTTGTGATGCTAACTTTTGAGCAATTTTCATAAGTTTTCTTTGCATTTTTACCCCTCCATATTTTTGTAGAATTTTGTCGATTCTTTTTTCTGTTTTTAGTTTATCAACGTTTACAAAAAAGTTCAAATACTTTTATAAGTACTCTATTTCGTCTTATGTAATTGTATACATAGCATATCTTGATTTTTTGCCATTCTATTTCGTCTTTTGTAATTATAATTATTATTTTTAAAATTATATAATTTATTACTTATTTTTTTATTTTTCTATTTTATTTAACTTTTTGTCCCTTTGTAATTGATTTCATTCTAAAAATAAGATATTATATTGTTAAATAATTAAATTTTATTTTTAATTACATTTCTAAAATCTTATTTCATTTAGTATAGGGAGAATTATATGAAAAATTATAATAATATACAATTTCAAATAGAAACTAATAGAAATTTTTTAAAAAAAGAACTTGTTTTGATTTCTTATTTAGTAAAACAATATAAAGCCCAAAAATCTAGCTGCTTAAAATTATCCGTTAAAAATTTTCACAAAATGATTGAACTTAAAAACACCTCTTTAAATGACTATTTAGACAACATCTGTGATAAAAAAATTAACCTTAAAATAATAAAAGAAAAAGAAATTAAACTAATTAGTTGCTTTAAAGTTTTTTCTTATTATATTCATAATGAAATTATATATTTTTTCTTAGATAATATATTAAATTCATCTTTTAACCAAGAAAATTTATTAAATGAAATTAAGTTATTTAGAATATTTGAATTCAAAGAAAAGTACACTTATAAGTTTTATAATTATATTTTTAACAATATAGAAAGTAACAATGATAAATTTACCCTATCAGTAAAAAAATTTAGAGAACTAACTAATAGTTCAAAATCATACAAACGTTTTTATGATTTAGAAAAAAATTTGATAAAACCTATAGTAAAAGACTTTGAAATTGTAAACAATATGGTCATTTTTTATGATAAAAATAAACTTGGAAAAAACATAGATAGTTTAACTTTTCACTTAAATGAAGAAAGCGAATCTGTAAAACAAATTAATAAACTATTCGCAATAGTAAAAAATAAAATAAATAATTTTATAGAATTTAGAAATAGGATAGTTAAATTAACTAATACCTTTACCTATGAAGAAATCTATGAAAAGTTAGTAATAATAAAAAATAATTATACATCTAGCAAAGGATCCTTCGAAGATTATATATTAAAATCCTTAAATGAAGAAAATTTAAATTCAGTAAAGAAAGCAGATATGATACTAAAAAAAGAATTTAAAACTATGTCCCAAGCTTATAAATTCATATTTAAAAAATTACAAGATTTAGGTTTCATTTTAGATGTAGATGGTTCCTTCTTTTCAGCAGAATTTTTAAAAGAAATGTACAAACACTACGAACATAAACTATTATCATTTGAAAATTCAAAAGTTAAAATTAATCTAGAGTTTCATACTAATTCTATATCTACTATAGAAATATATCTAAAATAATATACCTTTTATTTAAATGTGAATTATTAAATACTATAAAATTTAAAGCCAGTTAATTTAAAATATAAATAAACTGGCTTCATTATACTATTGATTTTAATATTCAATTATTTTTGATATAAAATCGTTAAATTCATCTACTACCATGTCTACCTTGCTTTTAAGTTTTTCTTCTACATTATGGAAAGTTGCAGATGCTGCTGCTATTTCAAACATAGATGCATCATTCCAAGAATCTCCTATACAATATACATCTGTTTTATTTATACCAAAATATTCACTTATGTATTTAACCCCATTTCCTTTTGAACATCCTATAGGTGCTATATCTATATATTTTGTATTTCTAAATACATCAATTTCATATCTATATTTATCTTTTATCTTTTTAACTATTTCATCTATTTGTCCTATACTCTTATTGGAATCAGTAAAATTCATATTAAAAGATACTATATTTTCTCTATTAATTTTTCCTTCTTCTATAAACTTAGCATTTCTTGTATATTCCTTTGATCCCGATAGCTTGTATACTTCTTTTTCTGTAGAAAAAAATATATCAATATTCTCTTTATTATAAGTATCATATATTTCCTGCAAAATTTCTCTTGAAATATATTTTTTAATTAATATATTCTTATTTTTATCTACAATAACTGATCCGTTTAAAGTAATGGCTGCATCCCATTCTATACCATATTCATTTTTCAAAAATTCAATTTCTCCTAAATGTCTACCAGTAGAGATTACCAAAAAGTTTTTATCCTCTTTGAATTTTTTTATGCTTTTTATACTATTACTTTTTATCCTATTCTTATGTTCTAATAAGGTCCCATCTAAATCTGTAGCTAAAAGTTTAATTTTCATATTACACGCTCCTATAATAGTTATTGTCTATATGTTTTTTTAATTACACTAACTGTTAATAAAATAATTACATAAATCATTTTTAATATATCAATAATTAATATAAAATTATATGTTTTTATCATTAATATTAGGTTAATTCTTTGTTTTATAATATTAAGCTTAGCTAATATACTAAAAATATGAAATTAAATTATAATTGAAAAATTCATATTTTAATTATATAAACTCTTTTTCTAATTGTATATACTTTTATAAAATAAAAATATATTATATAAATAAATATATTTATATTTATCACAAAAATTAACTGTAATACTTAAATTTATGTTATTATATTAGTATAAATTTATATGGTATATAATTTTTTACATTTTATATAATAGAGGGGATTAATAATGGCTAAGTATAAAGATATCTCTAATGAAATACGTTTGAGAATAAAAAAAGGGGTATACAAAAATAGTAATAACCAAATACCAGATGAAATGAGTCTTTGCAAGGAATTTAATTGTAGTAGAATGACTGTAAAAAAAGCATTAGAACTACTGGTATTAGAGGGACTCATATACAGAAGACGAGGACATGGAAGTTTTGTAATAGAAAAATCTAATACTAACTCTAAAATTAACATCCTCACTAATAATTTTGGAGGATTAACAAAAGATTCAAAAGAAAATATAGAAACAAAAATCTTAGACTTTAAATTAATATTTGCTAGTAAAACAATAGCTGAAAAATTAGATTTAGCTGAAAATTCTCCTATTTATGAAATTCTAAGACTTAGAATTATAAAAGATACTCCTGTAGTATTAGAAAAAACTTTTTTTAATCCACTTATTATAACAGGTTTAACAACTGATATAATAAAAAGTTCAATTTATGAATACATAGAAAGTACATTAAAATTAAAAATAAATAGTGCTAACAGAATAATTAGGGCAGATAAAAGTACTGCTTCTGATAAAAAATATTTAAATATATCCGATACAGAACCTGTTCTAGAAATTGAACAACTAACTTATCTAAATGACGGAAGACCTTTTAGTTATTCTTTTTCTAGACATAAATATGACAAATTTGAATTTACAACCTTTGCTGTAAAACACTAATTATCCTATTATCTATAAAAAGACCCTTTCTTTTATTATAAAAGAAGGGGTTTTTAAATTATATTAACTATATGCTTTTTTCATATTTCTTATAAAACATGCTAATAAAACAGAACATATTATAAGAATTATAACATTTATATTAAACCATATACTTTGGTATTTTAAATTAGGAGTAATAACATTTAAACTTACTGCCAAAGATAAGTATAAAATCCAACTAAAAGCTTGTGAAAATAAACTTACATAAATATCTTTTTTATAAAAAAAGTATAATGATACAAAATAAGTCAAAAGAAGTGGTGCAAGCCATGTTATCAATAAAAATAGAAACAAATTTTCTTTATTAATACTATAATTTACAATACTTATAATTGATGTAAACAATATATCATATCCAATTATTATTATACTTCTTGCTAATATAATCTCATATAATGAATACTTACAAACTTTTTCTAATTCATTTACTTCATAATATATCCCTCTATACATGTAATATATGCTGAAAATTATAAATAAAGGGGCAAATATAAAAATCATTTCAGCATTTTTATAAGTAATAGAAAGTATTCCACTAATTATTATAAGTATAGATATAATCCAAAATCTTAAATCTATAAGTGATATCTGATACTTAACTGTAAAAATAAGTTCTAAAATAGTCTTTTTTATCCCTACTTTCTCTTTCATATCTTCATTTTTCTTTATAGTTGATTCTTCCTTTTCTTCTTCAAATTCTATAGAATCCATTATATTATTAAATAAATCATCTGGAACGTCTACTTGAGGACTATTTTCAAATAATGTTTCTATATTTTGAATATCTTTTAAATCTAAATCTTCATCTATATCTTTTATATCTTCAAAAATATCATCACTCAATTCTTTCATTTTCAAGGTAGTCCTCCTTCCGCTTTTTTAATTTATTCTTAATATATTTTATACCGCTATATAATCTAGTTTTCACTGTATTTTTACTACTATTTGTAACACTAGCTATTTCTTCTAAAGTAAGCTGATCTTTAAATCTTAAATTCACAACTTCCTTTTGATTTTCATTTAATCCTTCCGTTAGATCTTCTATATTATTCTTAAATAATTCAATTTCTATAATATTGTTTTTTTCTTCCATATCATATTTAAGTTCCACAGTATTTTTCTTTTCTTTGGCTTTTTTTGATCTAAAATAATCCACTATTATATTATGTGCTATCTTATAAATCCAAACTTTTACAGGATACTTACTGGAATAAGTTTTTCTTTTATTATATACTTTACAAAATACTTCCTGACACAGATCTTCTCCTGTATGATATTCTCCAATTTTCATATAGATATATCTAAAAATATTTTTATAATACCTTTTAACTATAATTTCCATAGATTCTTTACTTCCCTTTTGAACCTTTGTAAATAATTCCTCATCAGATAAATTCTCCACTGTGTCACCTCACTTTATGTAAAACTTAATTTTTATGTCTTAATGAATATAAAAATTAATAACTAGACTTTTTCTTATAAATCTTAAAACCTAACCAATATATAAATATAAACTGAATAGTTAGAGCTAGGAATAATCCCTTTAAATTATACAAATTTATATAAAACCCTTTGCAAAATTGATTGTATCTTAAAAAGAAATATACAGAAATAACAAAATATTTAATATAAATACTTAATACACTTGGATTAAACATATAATAAAAAACATTATCAAAAGTTACAGTTAAAACCCCTATTACATAACATATTAAGGGATTTTCAAATATAGTTGATATAAACATATATATAAGACATCCAAAGACCAAGGCAACCCATCCTATTATTGTCCTTAAAATAACATACTGTCTTGCATTTATATTTAATATAGAAAAATCAAGTCCTCGAATAGTTTGTATAGGACTTGTTAAACTTGAAAATCCCAAAAGTAATCCACTTAGTAAAAAAGTCCAAACAAAATTTATAATGTATACTATAGTTACAGCAGAAACTAAGCTTATAAACTTACAAAAATACATTTTACTTCTACTAGTTTTTGTTGCACATTGAATACTAGTTATGTTTTTCTTTTTATCTTGACCTATTACATCACAACAAATCAAAAGAATAATATATAAATAATCATGCATATATATAGTTCTAGCTAATCCTTGTGAAAAATCTTTTTTTAATTTTACTGGCTTATGATTTTTATAAAACTCTAGATGATATTTATTAAAAGCCTTATCTTGCTCATAGGTTTGATAATATTTTGTTTTAATATAAGTATCCTTTTCTATTTCAATCAACTCATTTTTTATATCCTTTATATTATTATAATATGATTTATAATATACCTTATTTAATTTTCCATAATCCTTAAATGAAATTCGCTCACTACATATGTTTATAGTAGATACTACTATAAACAACAAAATCACAATCTTAAATCTATTAGATTTTACTATCTTATAAAATTCAAAGTTAAAAACGTCCATATACTACTCCTAAAATAATATTCATTTAAAGTACAAAACTTTAGATATAGTTAAGCTAAAAGTTATATTATAAATTTATATTTACCTACCAAATTTCCTAATTATATTTGCATTTTTAACATATAGAAGAAATTATAATATACTAAAATATTTTCCTTTACAATATAATAAATTAAACTTTAAAACTATAATATCTTATAAAATATATAATTAAACATAACATTTACATAATAAGTATAAATTAAAATAGTTAATACACCATATTATAATAATATACATATACATCTTCTAAGTTTGGTTCTACTTCTACTGCTGTATCATAAGGATTGTCTCCTATTATTCTAAGAAACATACCATCTTTTTTATTTATACACTTAGTAACAAAATACTTATCTTTTATTTTACTGCATTCACTTTTAGGTACTAAAACCTCATATATTTTTGAGGAAACATTTAAAATAGCATCACAAGTAGTAGTATAATTAAGTAATTTGCCATTTTTCATAAATAATATCTTATCTGCCATTTCCTCTATATCTGAAACTATATGTGTAGATAAAATTATAATTTTATCTTTGTCTTCATTTAACTCTACTAAAAAGTTTCTAAATTTTATTCTTTCATCTGGATCTAGTCCTACTGTTGGTTCATCTAGAATCAATATTTTAGGATTATTTAATAAGGCTTGTGCAATTCCTATTCTTCTTATCATTCCTCCAGAAAATGTTTTAAGCTTTTTCTTTTTAAAGTCTAAAAGTGATACTTTTTCCAAAAGATAATCTATCCTATTTTCAAGCTGGGCTTTTGGTATTCCTTTTAAAGTACCAAAGTATTTCAAAAACTTTTCCGCTGTAAAATTAGGATATACTCCAAATTTTTGTGGAAGGTATCCTATCATACTCCTATATTTTTTTCCCATATTAAATATACTTTCATCTTTTAAATATATATCTCCTCCACTAGGATCACTAGATGTTGAAATTATCTTTAAAAGTGTAGTTTTACCAGCTCCATTAGGAGCTAATAGAGCTGTAATACCACATCCTATTTTAATGGAAAAATTTTTTAATATAGAAGTATTCTTATAATTTTTATTTAAATTTTTTATATTTAATTCAAGCATCATTAGCTCCTTTATATTGTAATTCTCAAATTAATGAATCTATTTTTCATAAACCCTTTAATTATGAATTTATCAATTAAATTCCTCTATAATTTGTATTTTTACCTATGGTAACCTTTAAAAATTTATTTAATTCTAAATCAAAATACTAACTAATTATCTTGTTTTTCATCTGCTCTTACTCTCTTATTTGTTGAATATCCTTCGTGCGCTTTCTTAGCTTTGTAGTAAAGAGTAAATACTTTATCTACTTTTTCCTTTGGAAAATACTTTTTGCAAACCTTTTCTATATTTTTATTATCTAAAGACACTTTACTATAAGAAAGTTCTTTAAGCATATGAAAAGTTTTTTCGTGATTATATTTATCAAATTCATACAATATATTTGCAGCAGCAATAGTATTATCCCAATAGTTAAATTTTTTCTTTTTATTAATTTCTTTCATTTCATCAATAAGCCATTTATTATTATAATCATAAGGATGAATCCAAATATTTTCACCTATTTTATCCTTTAATTCTGGCTGAATATATGCAGTAAAGATATATTGTATCCAATACTTTTTAATACTTTTATCTTTAAAATTAATCATATGATTTAGTATTTCATCATTTACCTTTTCAGGCCAATTTATTTCTGATGAATATCCAGAATTAAATTCTATTAAAGATCTAAAAGATACATCATATCCATCTAAATCTTTTCTTCTAATATTTTCAGAATTATACCATACATAAAATTTATTTGTACTATATTTATTTTTTTCAAATAAATCATTAATTTTATTAACTGTAACATCACAAATTCTAGATAGTTTATTTGCATATTCATCTTTAAATTGTTTATATACTAATGTACTGTTTCCATACTTTATGGTTTTAATTGTATCATTTTTCCAAAATTCTTGCTTCTTTAAATTAGAGGCATATACGTAATTAGAAGCACTTGCAGTTACAAAAACCACTATTATCCCTATTACAGTTAGTTTTTTTCTAAAATTCTCTCCCTTACTTACTAACCATAAGTTAATTATTATAAATAAAATGCAAAATAATGTAATAATGATTAAGTTAGACCATACTACTATAGATTCAAGTTGTAAATTAATAACTAAAGATATATTAGGATACTTTTTTAATAATCCAAGCATACCACTAACTACTAAAAGTAGTGGAACACCATATCCTATTAAAGTCTTTTTAAATATATTTGAACAGAAAAGTCCTACTAAACTTAAAAATGTAGAATATATAACTACAGCTAATAAATCTATCATAGAATTTTCAAGTCCTACCCCAAAAGCCATAATATAAGTTATAAATATTAGTATTTCACTTATTATCCATCCAGATATATACTTTTGTATTAATAATTTATATTTAGGAGTTTTAGAAGTGAAAATTAAAAACTCTGTTTTTTCCTCTAACTCTTTTGAAAAAGAATGAGCTGTAAAAAATGTTGGAAGTAATGTTAATATTATAACTGTACTACTCCATGTAATTTCATCTTTACTCAATATGGTATACACATTTAATACTAAAAACGCAGCTATAATTCCTAGTATTAATTTTGATTGTTGTTTAATATGATATTTAATTAGCACAATAATCACCTCTTATTTGTTAATTGTTTAGGAGAAAATTTTAAAACTGATAGAAAAACTAAAACTAAACTAAAAGCTATTAATAACTCTCTATTTATTAATAGATACTGCCTAATATCAGGTATTAAAGCTTTTCCAGAACAGAGCGTTCCTAATATTTCACTTCTAAATCTTAAAGAAACACTACTATTTGAAAAAAAATGATCTGTACCTAAAAAAAACATGAATGGTATAAATATAGTAAAAACTTTCTTATTTAAAAATACATCTATAAAATAGCAAAGAGCAACTATAAAAAGTAATGACGGCACAGAATATATGAAGAAAGCTTTTAAAAAAACTATTGGTGTATATAATGGTCTCTTAAAATATAATGGAATAAAAAGATTAACTATATTCCCAATAACTCCTATAAATAAAGAATATAAATATACTCCTAAAAACTTACCTAAAGCATATACTTTTGGTGTAACAGGCTGAGAAAATATAATTTGTGGCATTTTAGTTATTTGGTCTTTATAATACACAGTACACACTACTAAAGGTAAAAACATCATAGCAATGGAAACTAGTCCATGATTATAAACATATGCAGCAGATGAAACTATCCAGGGGGATCCATCTTTTAAGGGGCTATCCATTCCTATAGGAACAATTATTAAACATATGATACTTATAATGTTTATCCAGCTTTTTAATATGCTTTTAAACTCATTTTTTGATATAACTAAAATATTTTTAAGCATATACTTTTCCCTCCTTAAAACCTCCTTTATTTCCTTTTCCATATTTCATAAAATACATATAAGCATCTTCTAAATTCGGCTCAACATCTACTCCTTTATCAAATTTCAAGAAATTATTTGCAACTACCCTTACAATAGTTCCAGCTTGGGTTCTTCTTATACCAATAAGCTGATATTTTTGTTTTAAATCTAGCATTTCATCTTCATTTTCCACATTAAATTCTCTAACCTTTCCTTCTGCCTTTAATATAAATTCCATAGGTGATCCAATATACTGTATTTCACCTTTATTTAAAAATCCAATTTTTTCACATGAACTTGATATATCTTCAACTATATGAGTTGAAAGTATTACACATTTTTCTTTACTAAGTTCTACAAGAAGCATCCTAAATCTAATTCTTTCCTCTGGATCTAATCCTGCTGTTGGCTCATCAACAATTAATATTTTAGGGTTTTTAAGTATTGCCGCTGCAATTCCTAATCTCCTTTTCATACCACCGGAAAATCCACCAACTTTTTTATTTCTCATTTCCCACAAATTTACTTGCTTTAATACTTTCTCTATTTTATTTTTTCTATTTTGTCTATTTCCTATTTTATTAATTTGACCTATATAATTTAAAAATTCTTTGGAAGTTAAATTAGGGTATATAGAAAATTCTTGTGGTAAATATCCTACTACATTTCTAACTTTAAGAGAATCCTTCTTAATATCATATCCATCTACAATAATTTTCCCTTTATCAGGATTAATAAGTGTAACTAAGCTTTTCATTAAAGTAGATTTGCCTGCTCCATTTGGTCCTATAAGACCAAACATTCCTTCTCCTATTTCAAAAGTAACGTTTTTTAATGCATAAAAATCCTTATTAAAAACTTTTGATACATTTTCAAAAGAAATTATTGATTTCATAACTAACCTCTCCTCAAATTCTTTTTTATTGTATTTTCACTTATTAATACGTAAAAAGATTTAAAGAAAGTTTTTTGTTTTTAAAAAAAATTTATAATTTCTTAAATAATAAAAAAGCTCTAGTATACTTACAAAGGAAAAATCCCACTTAAAAATTTATAAGTAGGATTTTAAATTTACATCTATTTTATTTAATTCTTATACATTCTCCATTAGATGGCAAGGTATCTTTATATACATTACCTCCTAAATCTATATAATACATACATGCAGTAACATAATTATCTTCACTATTTCCATTTATCCCTTCAAATACATATACCTCTTTATTCATTATTTCCTTTGGAAAAATTCTATAAGGTGATTTACTCTTATCTATATTATCAAAGGGAACCTTTGATATACCTTGATAGTTAATTTTACTTATTTCACTATCCTTTTTTGAAACTTCCCTTGCTAAGTCTTCTGCTTGTTTTTTTGAAATTTTATCATCTTTAGCTTCATCAGTAGCTTTTTTAGCTTTAACACATTGAAGATTAGAAGGATAAGTATCTTTATATACATGACCTGAAAAATCTACATAGTATTGACATATAGCATATTTTGAATTATCTTCTCCATAAAGTCCTTCAAAAACATACACTTCTTTATTAAATATTTCTTTAGGAAATGTTTTATAAGGATATTTTGACTTTGTTATATTATCATAAGGCACTGTCTCTATACCTAAATACACCAAGTTTATTTCCTTATCTTTAATAGATTCTACTAACTTTTGAGCTTTATCTTTAGATATTTTATTTATATTTTTATTAGTACTTTTATTGGCTTTATTTGAATTATTAGCAATATTTTTAGTTTTTTCTTCTTCTTTTTTATTCTCTACTAAATTTTTCTTTTCTTCTTTTTCTTTTCTAAATTTAGCTTCATTTTCTTCTTTTATTTTATTTATCACTAAATTTTTCAACTTTTTAGCATCTTTATCATTAGAATCAAAAGTTAATATTATATCTAAATACTTAGTTGCAGTATTATTTTGGTTATTTTTAAAGGCTGAATCTGCAAGTTTTAATAATTCTTTTTTACATGTTTTTATATATTCTTTTGCTTTTAAATAATACTTACTATTAATTTTTAAATTATGAAATTTATATAATGCCATTCCATATTTTTTTTCTTTAGAAAAATCTACTCCTTGATCAAAAAATTTCTTATCATTTTTTAACTTCTTAGCATTTATTAATATATCCTCTACATTAGAATCATTTTTATAGTTTAATGATTCAGTAAAAAGTTTTATAGCCTTATCGTAATTTTCACTTTGTAAATATTTATTTCCTTCTGATATTAATCTGTTATAAGCCTTAACTTTATTATATTTTGTTACTCCTAGTATTGAAAATATAATTCCTAAAACAAGTATAATAGATATTAAATTCTTTTTTCTTTTTATGCTTTCACCCATAATATTTCTCTCCTTTAAATAAAATAATTAATACTGAATATGATTTCAAATAAATTATAATATGGTTATTAACTCCATGTATTACAAAATAATTACATACAGGTGAAATTATCAATACAAATTACTACAAAATTTTAAGCCTACCTAAAAATTTCTAAGTAGACTCATTAATCCTTTTCAATTATATTTTCCCTATAAACTTCAATACTTCTATTATAGTATCATATCTATCTTCTCCATTTATAATTTTACATTTAGAAGGAAATTCTCCTTTTCCAATACCATATAAATTTTCTACACTATCATAGTCAAAATAAGTTCTAAGAGGAATTATTGGCGCCTTTATATAATCACTTAAATATTCGGCTGCTCTTTTATCTACATCATTATTGTATAAAATTAATGCTTTTATATTATAACTTTTATCTCCATTATCTATTATAATGTTTTTTATTTTATCATATATACTTAAAATACTTTCTCCATACCCATCTCCTGGTACTGCCCATTTTCCATTTAAATCTTCAAAATTAGGAGCTGTCCCTAAAAGTCCTGCACTTTTTAGTATAGAATATCTTGGATCTACAATATCTTTTTTTAGTGACTGAACAGTAGCATATCCTTTTAAATGTTGAATTTGTGCTCTAACACCTTCTCGCTCTGATTTAAACCAAGCGCCTTTCCCTCTAGCTTGATTGTTTAAAGCCCCTATTCCTGCATAATTATTTTGCTCTGGAAGAACTTGACCTCCATATTCAAAAAAACCTGTTTCTTTTATAGCTTGACAAAAAGCTATATCTCCTCTAACCCCTTCTATTTCTCCTTCTTCTATAAAAATTTCTGCAAGTTCTTTAATTGATATATTTAATTTAGGATTTTTTTTATTTCTAATTACATACTCTGCCATTTGATTTGAAGTCAATTTAGACTTTCCAACTATACTAGTCATAAAATCACCTATCTTTCAAATTTATCATAATCATAAAAATTGTAATTTGATTTTTATTGTATATAAACTTATATATTAAAAATAATTAAAATACTTAATTATTTTTCTTAAATTCAAATAAATACTTAAATCCTAGTAATTAAAGCTCCATTACTAACATATGCTTTTTTAATATTATTGTTCCATATAATTTTATGTAATAAAAAATTCATTAAAATATTTTATATTTTAAATTAAAAAAGCATATATGATTAATTCTATATTAAATTAATCTATTCATAAAATATTTTTTGTAAATGTTTTCTTTTGAATTTTAAAAACGATTTTTCAAAATTGAAGGAATTTTTTCAAAATTGAAGAATTTATTAGTATTTTAAATCATTTTTAAACTTAATATTAATAAATGGTTAATTTTTGAAATTGTTGTTTTGTAAGACAATTGGTATAATTTAAATTGTAAAATTTCCTATTAATTACAAATTATATTGGAGGTTAAATTATTTATGAAAAGCAAAAAATTATTAGCTACAGTCCTAAGTGCTGTAATAACCTTATCAGCAGCTTCTGCAGTTTCTGCTGCACCTGTGGGAAAACAAAGTAAAAATGAACCAAAAACTACAACAATCCTTTGGGAGAAAAGCAAACAAGATACTAAAAAATCCACTACTGGTATAAGTAGAAAAAAATTCAACAACTCTACAGAAATAAATAAATTCTTTCAACAAAATATTTCTAAATTTGGTCTAAAAAAAGGTTCTTTAAAAAATACTAAAACCCTAAAAGATGAAAAAGGTAAAACTCATTATCACATGATATATCAAGTAGAAGGTATTCCTGTATATTATGGAAGAATGGTATTTACAACTGAAAGTGATTCTTCTATGGATTCTATTAATGGTAGAATTGATACTGCTTTCGAAAATGGAAACTTTAAAAATAAAATTAAACTATCAAAAGATGCTGCTATAGAAAAAGCTAAAGGTAGTATAAAAATTGAAGATTTGTCCAAATCAAAAGCAGATTTATATTTATATAATTTTGACGGAAAACCTTATGTAGCTTATCTAGTGGATTTAGTTACAGATAGTGGAAATTGGAAAATTTTTGTTAATGCTGAAAACGGTTCTATAATAAATAAATTTAACAACACACCTACTTTAATTCATGAAAAAGACGCAGAAAAACCTAGTGCTAAAGAAATTAAAGACAGCGCTAAAAAAGCTAATAATCCTAAGAATGTAATAAATGTTGAAGGCGAAAAAAGAATAGGAACTGGTAAAACTAGCTTAAATGGTACCGTGCCTATTAACCTCACTTATAAAGATGGAAAATATTATTTAAAAGATAGCGAAAAAAATGTTTATTTATATGATATAAATAATAGCTGGTTATGTTTATATAACTTCCCTAAATCATATATTTTAGGAGCTTCAAATCTTGTAGAAGATACAGATAACAGATTTACAAATAAAGAGCAAACAACTGCTGTAGATGGATATGTTAATTTATCTAAAACTTATGATTACTATAAAGATAAATTAAATAGACACAGTATTGACAATAAAGATATGAATGTAGAAGGATTTGTTCACGCTGGTGAAAATTACAACAATGCATTTTGGAGAGATGATCTTGGATCAATGTTCTTTGGTGATGGTGATGGCGAAATTTTCTCACCTCTATCAAAATCTTTAGATGTTGTAGGACATGAATTAAGCCATGGTGTAACTAGCAAAGAATCTAAACTTGCTTATGAAAATGAATCTGGTGCTTTAAATGAAGCATTCTCAGATATTATGGGAGCAGCTATTGAAGGTGAAGATTTCCAAATTGGTGAAGATTGTTACACTCCAAAAATCCAAGGAGATACAATGAGAGATATGAAAGATCCATCTAGGGGAAATCAACCAGCTCATATGAAGGATTATCAACATTCTCCAAACACTCAAGCAGGAGATTGGGGCGGAGTTCATAAAAACTGTGGAATAATAAACCATGCTGCTTACCTAATCGCAGATGGAATAGAAAAAACTGGTGAAAAAAACAGTAAAGATGTTATGGCAAAATTATTTTATAAAGCTAACTGTAAGCTTTGGGATGAAACTACAAACTTCTCTAAATGTAGAAATGATTTAATTAAAGTTACTAAAGATCTTTATGGAGAAAATAGTAACTATGTAAAAATCGTTGAAAATGCTTTTGATGAAGTTGGAATTCACGCTACACCTCAATTACCACTATAGTAACAAATATATCTTAAATTCCATGTTTATATGATATATTAATTTGTAATTTCGAAAAGGTTAATTATTTTTAACCTTTTCGAAATTAATTTTAATACATAACATTATCATAATTTATAATTCTTGTATAATATCATTTTATTTTTAATAAATCAATTCATATTAAAATAAAGATATCTAAGTATATTACTTTCTTTTAACTACTCTACCTTTTATCATTTAACCCTAGGTGTATCTATATCATTATACTCTATTATAATAATATCTATAATCAAAATATATAAAATATTAAAAATTTAAGCAATTTTTCCAAAAATAGAGCATTCGTTAAAATTTTAAATTAAATTTAAATATTACATCAATAAATGGTTAATTTTTAAAGTTGTTCTTTTTATATACAGTTAGTATAATTTACATTATAAATTTTTACATTTATCACATTTTATAAGAGGGGGCATTATATTTATGAAAAGTAAAAAATTATTAGCTACAGTTTTAAGTACTGTAATCACTTTATCTACAGTTTCCGCTGTTTCTGCTGCACCTATAGGAAAAGAAAGTAAGAAAGAACCTAAAACTACCACAATACTATGGGAAAAAAGCAAACAAAATACTGAAAAATCTACTACAGGTATAGCAAAGAAAAAATTCAACAATTCTAAGGAAATAAATAAATTTTTCAAAGAAAACATCTCTAATTTCGGGTTAAAAAAAGGTTCTCTAAAAAATACTAAAACTTCAAAAGATGAAAAAGGTAATACTAATTACCATATGACTTATGAAGTAGAGGGCATACCTGTTTATTATGGCAATATGGTATTCACAACTAAAAAAGACTGCACCATGAGTTCAATAAATGGTAGAGTTGATGATACTTTTGAAACTGGAAACTTTAAAAATAAAATTAAACTATCAAAAAATGCAGCTATAGAAAAAGCTAAAAGTAATATAAAAGACAATAAAGCAACTTCTAAAAAAGCTGACCTATATTTATATAGTTTCAAAGGAAAACCTTATGTAGTTTATCTAGTAAATTTAAATGCTAAAGATGGTAATTGGATAGTATTTGTAAATGCTGAAACAGGTTCAATAGTAAATAAATTTAATAATACTCCTACTTTAGTTAATGAAAAAGGTAAGAAAAAACCTGTTAATATTAAAGAAGCCCAATCTAATAAAAAAGATTCTACTTCAAATAACGTCATAGATATCCAAGGTAAAACTGTAAAAGGTAAAGGAAAAACAAGTTTAGATGGAGTAGTTGATATTGATTTAACTTATAAGGACGGTAAATATTATTTAAAAAATAGTAATAAAAACATATTCTTATATGATATAAACCATAAAAGAGGTGCAGATGAAATAGACTCTGAAAATGGTGTTACTAAAGAAGAGGTTCTTAAAGACTCTACCCTTGTATCTGATAAAGATAGTAATTTCACAGATGAAAAACAAGTTAATGCTATTGATGCTTATGTAAACTTATCTAAAACTTACGATTATTACAAAAATGTATTAAAAAGAGATAGTATCGATGATAATGGACTAAATGTAGAAGGCTTTGTTCATGTAGGAACAAAATATAATAATGCCTTTTGGGAACCTGAACATAAAGCAATGTTCTTCGGTGATGGAGATGGAAAAAGATTTTATCCTTTTGCAAGATCTTTAGATGTTGTAGCTCATGAATTAAGTCATGGTGTTACTAGTTCCGAATCAGATCTTTACTATCATAATGAATCTGGTGCTTTAAATGAAGCTTTTTCAGATATAATGGGTACTGCTGTAGAAGGTAAAAACTTCCAAGTAGGTGAAGATTGCTATACACCTGGAATTGATGGAGATGCTTTAAGGGATATGAAAGATCCTTCTAAAGGTAATCAACCAGCACATATGAAAGATTATTATAATGTACCTGATCTTGAAATGTTTGATAACGGTGGAGTTCATACAAATTCAGGTATAATAAACCATGCTGCTTATCTTATTGCAGACGGAATAGAACAACTAGGAAGAAAAGATAGTAAATCTGTTATGGGAAAACTATTCTATATGGCAAACTGTGATTTATGGGGAAAAGAAACAAATTTCGCTGAAACTAGAAACTCTTTAGTTACTGTTGCAAAAAATCTTTATGGTGAAAATAGCAGATATGTAAAAATAGTTGAAAAAGCATTTGACGAAGTTGGTATACATGCTACCCCTCAATTACCATTATAATAGAATATAATTTTTAACTTGTAAATTTACTTAATATTTATAAAATCTAATTTTGAAAAGGTTAATATTATTTAGCCTTTTCAAAATTAACCTCTATAATTTTTCCATATTCTAATTCTTCTTTTAAATCTTCTGTTATTTTCTTTATTTCCTCTTTAGTATAAATTTTATCTCTAAAGCTCACTTTCTTTTTATAGCAATCTTCATATAGTTTTTCTGCATAAGTTAATTGTTTATCTGTGGCATTATTACTTTCTTTTTTTCTTTTCTTTCTTAATGCTCTTTTATATCTTTTACAAATTATTTTTTTTATATCATTTAAAAGCTCTTTGTCCATTTCATACTCCTTTTTAACGTCTGGTATTTCTTTTTTATATCCATATTCATTATAATAAATACTATTATCTAATTCATATACTTTTTTCCTATACCAATTTTTATAAGCTTCCATAAGACTTAGCTTATTTTCAATCATATTGTTAACTACTGCACTTATACTACCATTAAGTTTTCTTTTAAATTTTAAAGGTAAAGTTTCATACTCCATTTTACCACCTACTTTTTCCTTAGTTTTTAATTATTATAATAACCTATATAAACTAACATTAAAATTATATTTAGAAATAACTAAAATCCAAATTTTAATTTCTACTTATATTATCGTATACATATAGTATAGATAAAACATTTTTTTATTTATAATAAAAATAAATTTTACATACTAATACTATTAAATTACTATTAGATATATAATTTTTTTATACTAACTTGGTTCTTATAGCTTATGTCAAAAATTCTTTTAATACATCATCTACTAAATGAATATGGTTATAATATAACTTTTCTGCTTCTTTACAGTTTCCATTTTCCAAGTGATAAATTATTTTTTCAAAATCCTCTATTGTTCTTTTCCTTGTTTTATAACTAGAACTTTTAAATATATCTTTATTATCATCCATTCTTTTTGTTATTACTTTCATAATTTCTGTTATAACTTCATTATAAGTAGCTTTTGCTATAGCATAATGAAACTTAAGATCTTCTTTAAAAAATTCTTCGTTATCATCTTTAGAAGATTTTATTTTTTCTAAAATGTTTTTCAAGTTATCTATATCTTCTCTACTTATTCTTTTTATAGCAAGAACTATAAATTTCTCTTCTAAAAGCATACGAACTTCCATTAAATCAAATATAGGAGCACATTGTAATACTTTATTAAGTTGAAAATCAACATATTTGTTATCTAAATAATCTTTTGATATAAATGTTCCCCTTCTTTCTATGGATTTAAGATATCCCATAGTTGTTAAGTGCTTTACTGCTTCTCTAACAGAAGATCTACTTACTTTAAGCTCTTTAACAAGATTTCTTTCAGAAGGTAGCTTATCCCCTACTTTAAGTTTATTTGAATCAATCTGATCTTTTATATATTCTGCAATCTTTAAGGGTGTATTAGTCTGCATAGTTTTTGATGAATCGTCCATTTTTATCTCACCTTTATTTTTATAATTTATATTACAATACTATATTAAAAAAAATATTATTCAATATCAATAGTCTAAAGGAGTTGCTATTCATTTTATTTTAAATATATAAATCAATTCAAAAGTATACTACAAAATATAGATAAAATAAAGAATTTATCACCAAATATTTACTTTAATGATAAATTCTCTAATAGATATATCTTCTAATTTATTTCTTTATATATTCTTTTAGATGTTTCAGTTAAAGATAACCCTCCACATCCTGTACATCTTAATTCTGATGGTAACATATGTCCTACACTATACATAGCTTTTATAGTTTCATCTAAAGGAACTACTTTATCAAAACCTGCTAAAGCCATATTAGCACAGGCAAGTGCATTGGACCCTGCCATAATATTTTTACCAAGACAAGGAACTTCAACTCTATCTGCTACTGGATCACAGACCATTCCCATTACATTTTGAAGTGCCATAGATGAAGCATCTATACCTTGTTTTACCGTTCCACCATTTAATTCTACTAATCCTGCAGCTGCCATACAAGATCCTGCTCCACACTCTACTTGACAGCCTCCAACTTCTGCAGCGAAAGTGGCATGTTCAGCTATAAAAACTCCAACTATTCCTGCAGCTAACATAGCTTTTGTTGCATCATCTATAGTTAAGCCCAAAGCTTTTGTTGCACCTATTATTGTACCTGGAAGTCCTCCACAAGATCCAGCAGTTGGTGCAGCAACAATTACTCCCATAGAACTTTTAACTTCCATCATAGAAGTTATACATTCAATCATACTATTTAAAACATCTGATTTTATAAGTTTACCTTCTTTTTCAGACTTTTCTATCATATGTGATTGAGAACCTAATATCCTATTCTCATATTTAGTTCCCTTTAAACCTTCTTCTATTGAAGATTTCATAAGAAGCACAATCTCTTTCATTTTATTATACACTTCTTCTTTAGAAATGTTTCCTCTAATACTTTCATACAATAGAGCCAATTCCCATAATTTCAAATTACTTTTCTTACTTACTTCAAACATAGAATCTGCGGTATTAAATGGAACTTTACACTCTTTTCTTGATTTAATAGGTAAAACCGGTTCTATAGTTATAACATTATATTGCTTTTCAATACTATTTATAATATCTTTTTCTAATTTATATGAAGTTTTTATATCAAGGAGAATATTATTTCCATTTTTACTTTTTTCAAAATAATCTATTTTTATATTTTTACGCTCTATGTAATCTATTAATTTCTTAACATCCTCTTTATTTTCAACAAATACTAATGTTTCGTAAAAATCTCCACATATAGATACATTAAAATTTTCTATAGATTCATATTTAATCATTCCACCACCAGTCGAAATTGCTACTACATTCACTTTTTCATCTTTATCACTAATAAGCATCATTTTATAAGTATTAGGATGAGCTGCTTTATAATCCACTATGTTAAATTCTATATTTAAACCTTTTTCTTTTGATATACTTTCCCATTTTGGAAGTCTTGAATCTTGAGTTTCAAATCCTAACAATCCACCTACAAGACCCATATCTGAACCATGACCATGATATGTAGTTGCTAAGGATCCCTTAGGATCAAATTCTACAATTACTTTTTTCAAATTCCCTTTAACCATTTGACGTGCTAAAATACCTATTCTAGCTGCCGCAGCTACATGAGAGCTAGATGGACCTCTCATTACAGGACCTATTACATCATTAAATATACTAACTGATTGCTTTATCATATTTCTTCCCCATTTCTTATTTTTATTTTTAAGTTATATCATAATTGATATAATTAGATTGAAGAAAAATATTGTTTTTTATAATATAAAATTAATTTACAAACTAATCTTGTATTTTTTGTCCTTTTTGAAGCTTAATAGCTTTATTATATATAGCTTCTGCCACCATAAGGTCAAATAATCCCATACCTACTGATTTATATAAACTAGTACCACCTTTTTCATTTATAGGCTTTTTAGCTCCTAGTAGTTCTCCAAATATTTTAATTTGATCTTCTTTTATCCATTTTTCTCTAACTGGAACTATAATATCTCCTGACTCTTCTGCTGCAAATTTTGTATCAATATAAACATCATCTAATAAAGTATATAAAGCTTTTGGAAGTTCTCTCATTTTAAGTTTATAAGAACCTATAGCTATTATATGTTTTCCTTTTAACATTTCTTCATTATCTGGAAGAACTGGTGATTCTGCTGGTGTAGCTGTAATAATTATTTCAGAATTTAAAACAAGTTCTTCAACTTTATCTACTATATTTACTTTAACATTCTTAATTCTTTTTTCTAATTTTTCTTTAAATGATATAAGTCTTTCCTTTGATCTATCAAAAATATATATATTTTTTATTTTTCTAGCAGTACATGCAAATAATAGCTGATGAAATCCTTGAACTCCTGTTCCTATAAGTCCTACACTTTCACAATTTTCTCTAGTAGTATATCTTACTCCCACTCCTCCTACTGCTCCTGTTCTATATGCAGTTAAAGCAGCTCCATCAAATATAGCAATTGGTTCTCCTGTACTAGCTTTATTTAAAACCATAGTAGCTTGAACAGTTGGAACTCCTTTTTTTATATTTTCTGGAAAAGTAGATATTATTTTGGTTCCAAAAACATCTTTAGTAAAAGAAGGCATATATAATATAGTCCCTTCTTCACGTTCTACATGCATCCTATCTGGCATTTGAAAATCTCCACTTTCATATACCTGAAAAGATTTTTCAATAGTATCCATTACTTCATCTAATGAAATACTTTCTCTTATATGCTGTTCTCCTAAATATAACATTTTATACATTCCACCTTTCTTTCTTGGTCAGACCAAGCTATAATATTAATATTCTATATTATTGTCTAAATTCCTTTTAAATAACAAAAAATTAATTTTACGAAAATAAAAGCTATGAAAAAATCATAGCTTTTAGAAGGAGGCCCT
Organism: Clostridium oceanicum; assembly: GCF_039521385.1. Classification (NCBI taxonomy): domain Bacteria; kingdom Bacillati; phylum Bacillota; class Clostridia; order Eubacteriales; family Clostridiaceae; genus Clostridium; species Clostridium oceanicum. The sequence continues at coordinate 240,494 of NZ_BAAACG010000009.1, forward strand.
TACATCATAAGGATACCAATAACACTTATTTTACTAATATGTTATATAAGTTTTTATATTTATTGTATAAGTTTTATATTATATATATAACTATACAAGAACAATATATATAATTTATGTTTTAAATATGTTCAAAATGTAAAATTAAATTCATTCCTTAAAATATATTACTCTAGTTTTATTTATTATTTATATAAATATTCTCTAGTCATAGGAATTTCATTATTTAAATCTTTAGTAATTAAAAATTGATGAACATCAACTACACCATAATGGAAAGAAGCTGCACAAGAATTCAAATACAATCTCCACATTCTTATAAATTTCTCATCAAATTTTTCTTTAACTTTATCTATACTGTCTTCAAAATTTTCTGCCCAACATTCTAATGTTTTTGAATAATGAAGTCTTAGACTTTCAAGATCTACTAGATGAATATCATGCTCTGAAAAAGTTTCTACAATTTCTCTTATAGTAGGAATATATCCACCTGGGAATATATATTTTTTAATCCATCTATTTCCTTCTGTTTCATATAATCCTGTAATAGCATGAAGAAGCATAATTCCTCGCTTTTCTAAAATTTTATCAACAATGTCAATATAAGAAGGTATGTTACCATGTCCTACATGTTCAAGCATTCCAACACTTACTATTCTATCAAACTTCATTTTTTTAGTAGGAAGTTCTCTGTAATCCATTAATTTTACTTCTGCTAAGTTTTCTAATCCCTTAGCTTTTATTTTATCTTGAGCTTTTTTGTATTGTTCTTTGCTTAAAGTTATACCTAAAGATTTAACTTTATATTTTTCAGATGCTTCTATTATAAGATCTCCCCAACCACAACCTATATCTAATAAAGTTTGTCCTTCTTTTAAATTAAGTTTTTTCAATATATACTTTATTTTGTTATCTTGAGCTTTATCTAAAGAATCATCTTTATCTTTAAAATATGCACATGAGTAATTCATATTTTTATCAAGCCATAAACTATAAAAATCATTTCCTAAATCATAGTGATATGATATATCCTCTTTTTGTTTTTTTATAGATGTTCCTCTTAGCTTTAAAAGTCTATTCAAAAATTTATGACTATGTAAAAAGCTATCTTTATTTTTATATATAGATTCTATAATCTTTTGAATGTTACCTTCAAGTTCAATATCCTTATTCATATAGGCTTCTCCAAAAGCTAGACTTGAATCTTCTAATATAGCTTTTTTATCAACGGGTCTATTAAATACTATTTTAAATTTAGCCTCTCCTTGTCCAAACTTTTCAAAAGTTCCATCCCAAAACTTAGCTGTAAATGTTTCTGTAGATAAATCTTTCAATAACTTTTTTAAAAATAATTTTTCCATACTTTCATCCCCTTGATATATAATAAAACCAACTATTTTTATATAAAAACTGTATTATAAAATGCAAGTGATTATTTTAAATAAACTTTTATATAACCACTTATATTTTTATAAATAACATTATTAATAAAATATGTCAGCATATTATAGTTTATAGTTAAATACTAGTATTTTAGTATTTAAATGTCAAATGTTTCTAACACCAAAATATTTATCTGTATCTTTTATAAAATATAATAAAATAATAAATTTGCATCATTCGTATAAATTCTCTATTTAAATGCTTTTTTCACCATAATTAAATAAAGCTAACTTTGTAAGAAAATTATTTTCTTACAAAGTTAACTTCTTATTTTATAAAATATTTGCTATCGATAGACAAAATATAAAAATATCACTTTCAAATTACTTTAAGCTATATAATCACTATTAGTTAACACTTTTACTGCAATATCATATTTCTTCTCATTTACTTTTACAACAGGTCCTGTACAACCCATTCCACTTTCTGCATAGATGCCTTCTTTCCATAGAGTTTTTTGTGCATCTTCTATGTCCATAACATCTATACCCATAATAGCTGCTGTAGCTATTTCTTTTGGTGGTTCTTTAACTTCTTCTTCATCTTCTTTTTTTTCATTTTTAGAAGTTAAAGATTCTAATATTTCTTTAAGTCCACATTTATTTGCTTTCTCAAATTCTTCTTTTACTACTTTCTTTAGGTTTCCTTTTACTAAACCTGATGCATATTCTATAGCATTAGCAGCTACCGGTGCTCCTGATGCTCTAGATAGTATTAATATAGTTCTGTCGTAATCTTCTCCGATTCCAGGTCCGTATCCATAACCAAATCCTTCATAACTTCCCCCTGTTGTGTATGAAGAAAATACTTTCATCAAAAGATTACCTGTTAATGTATCTGTAACCATAACATCACATGTTGCAGCTAAAAGATCGTTTCCTCTCATTACAGATCCGCCATCTGCTCTTAAAGATTCTGCAAATTTTATTTTGTAACCATTGCTATCTAATTTTTTAAGAGCTTTTTCAACTTGTCTTGCACCATCTAAGTTAAGTATTCCAACTGTAGGCTCTTCTATTCCCATAGCCTTTGCTGTTACTATTCCA